>NZ_JAQVNX010000034.1 GCF_028702905.1 Methanofollis sp. | reverse complement strand
GGTCGTCGGATCGGTCGTCGGATTGGTCGTCGGGTCGGTCGTCGGATCGGTCGTCGGATCGGTCGTCGGATCGGTCGTCGGATCGGTCGTCGGATCGGTCGTCGGATCGGTCGTCGGGTCGGTCGTCGGATCGGTGGTCGGATCTTCGATCAGTTCATCGGTCAGTTCATCGGTCAGTTCATCGGTCAGTTCATCGGTCAGTTCATCGGTCAGTTCATCGGTCAGTTCATCGGTCAGTTCATCGGTCAGTTCATCGGTCAGATCGTCGATCATGTCATCGGGAAAGTCATCGAGAGAGTCATCGGGAAAGTCGAACTTCGGTCCCGGTTTCATAAGCGGGATATCCCTCTCCGGATGAAAAGGAGAGACCCCGTCACCGGGAAAAGACCCCCTCATTACCGACATATCCAGATCGGCACCAGCCACCAGAGGGGATATAACGACAAGAAAGACAACACCAAGCACAAAAATCTCCAGAACCCGCCTGCCCATGACCATACTCCTGCGACGACCGGTAACCGCACCGGCGCATCGCGCCAGACGATATAATTTCCACAATATAATTCTATCCCCTGTCCCTCAGGAGACAGCGACGCCATGATGCGCTGGACTCCAGACCAGAGCCATATGCAGCGGCACTACACCATAAAAGAGATAAAACAGGATTTAACCAAAAAGGGTGTCAGGAGTTCCGCCTCTGCCACCTGACGGCCGCAGAGACAGCAACAAGAAGAGCCGCACCGACAAAGGGGAAGATAAAAGGAACCGTACCCCCATCCGTGACAGGGAAGGACACATCCGAGACCCCGGTCATCTTCCCGCCGTACACCACATGGGCGCGGACCAGATAATCCCCCGGTTCCCGGGGAGTAAAGTTCATGGACAGGTTTTCTTCGGTCCCTGCCATAACCGCCCGCGTCTCACCGTCGATAACGCCAACAAATGCACCACTCCTGAATACATTGCCCACAAGAGTTGCATTCGTGTCGGCAGGGCCCGGGTTTTGAAAGACACCGGCGATCCTCAGGACATTTCCCACCACCGCTTCCCCCTCACAGGCAAGACAGGTCAGGTTCCCGTCCTGGAGGCCAGGGCCTTTCAGAGGAACCGCGGGAAAAGATGCATCGCCGCTCCCGGTCTCCCTGATAGACACATCCTCATCTGCCGTGACATTCCCGTCTGCATCACCGACAGGAGGGGCGGTCTGGCCACTACCCGACGAACCTCCGCTCCCTCCGCCATCCCCACCAGAAGAGCCCCCATTCCCACCACCGCCAGTAGAGGGGGGAACAACATCGGTATCGGTGACGATAGTCACATGAGTACTGACAGTGACATCGGCCGCCGCCCCTGCAAGAACGGCGGCCTGCAGGATACAGAGAACCGCACACAATACGGCGACCCTCCCGCTCAACTCTCTCATGACATACCCCCCGGCCGATCACCGTGGACATATGCCTGCTGGCATATATCCCTTCCCGCGGGGCTGAAAAAAGAAGGGCTTCAGGCCCTGAAAAATGTGGCTAATCCCCATCAGTAAATAATCCAATAAGGGGAATAGAAATAAGGCACAATAATCACTAACACCCGCCCCACCAAATGTATAAATACTGATATCAAAGGATGTGAATTAATGCTTAGAAAAAATGAGAAACAGTTGTTATATCTTATAAGCATCTGTGGACGTACAACACGACTAAGATTGGTTAAAACAATGTTCCTAATTTCACAAAGAACAAGAGCATATAATTTTGTCCCATACAGGTGGGGACCCTATTCCTTTCAAATGTACCATGATTTACTACATTTAGAAAAAGAAGGATACGTGTATCAAGAAGAAAAAGATGTGATATTAAGGAATTGTGATTTTCCCCACCCGGATCCATATTTAGAAAGGATAATTGAAAATTACAAGGATAAAGTATTCACAAATGAGAATTATATTGACGAAATATACAATAATTATCCAGAATATACCATTTTAAGTGAATACAAGAAACTGCAAGACTACGAGAGAAACGAAACAGGTATGAGTACCATTGGATATGAAGGCAAGGACATTGACCAATTTTTGTATGATTTGGTAAAAAACAAGATTACTTTAGTGATCGACGTGCGTAGAAACCCCTTCAGTATGAAATATGGATTCACAATGAACAAATTAGTATCATATCTTGAAAAAATGGGGATAAAGTACGTTCACATGCCCGAGTTAGGAATAGGGTCAGAAAAAAGAAAGGATCTTAAAACTGAACAAGATTATAAAAAGTTATTTATGGAATACTCGACACACCTAATTTCAAAAAAGGAAGAGTTAGAACACCTGAAAAAATTATCAAAGAAAGAAAAAGTGGCATTGTTGTGCTTTGAAGCGGATCCAAAAAAATGCCATCGAGGGGTAATTGCAGAAGAACTTCGGAAGGGGGGGATAGTGGTTGAAGATCTATGACGTGGGAAAGAAAAAAAGTACTTGTTGTAGTGAAAGCATATCCAGAAAAAAGTACAAAATATAATAATCACCTGGTTTGCACAGCAGGGATTACTGATGAAGGGGACTGGATCCGATTATATCCAATAACCGTAAATAGATTTGTTGGAGAAAAAAAGATAAAAAAATTCTATTGGATTGATGTGGAGTGCCAGAAAGCAACGAATGAAAAACTAAAACGAAAAGAAAGTTATAGAGTTCGGGAAGATTCGATAAGAATCATAGATACAAGTTTAACAGATCCAAAAGCAAATTGGACAGAGCGGCATAAGATTATACAACAACATATTTCCAAATCAATAGAATCATTATACGAAGCATATCGCGACGATAAAACATCATTGGGAATGATCAAGCCAAAAGAGATTCTAGAATTCTATCATAATAATGAACTGAAAATTTACCCTAAATCCAACAATTATCAAGAAATGTTCGACGGATCGAGGATCCCCATATTTGAAAAAATACCCCACATATTTAAATACAAATTTAAGTGCGAAGGATGCCAAGAAACAAAAAAATCTCATGACATTCAATGTGAAGATTGGGAATTAATGGAATCATATAGAAGGTGGGGCCCAAGATATCAGAGCACAGAAATTTTGTGGCAGAAATTGTATCAAAAATACTATGAAAACATGCTTCGGAGACATGATCTCTATTTTATTATGGGCATGTATTCCCAGTATCCAACATGGATGATCATAGGGTTATACTATCCTCTGAAAAATGTAACTGAAATAAAAAATAATGGCAATGTGACATTAAACAGATGGATGTGATCTCCACCCCTTTATTTGAAGATCCCCTGCGACCTTTCCAGGGCATCGATCGCGGGGAGTTTCTTGCCGGTCAGGAACTCGATGCATGCCCCGCCGCCGGTGGAGATATGGGTGAAGGCCGACTCGAGCCCCATCTTCTCGATCACCGCGGCCGTGTGCCCGCCGCCGACGACGGAGAAGGGCACCTTCGACGAAGTCCTCAGGATCTCGAACGTGCCGACGGCAAAGGCGGCGTCCTCGAAGACACCCGCGGGGCCGTTCAGTACGACCGTCCCCGAGGACCGGATCGCATCGCAGACAGTCTGAAGGGCGTCAGAACCGATGTCCATCACCGGGGCGTCGGCCGGGATACGGTCGACCGGGTACTCGGCGCGGGCATTCGCCTCCCGCACCGCGACCTGGTCGGGGAAGAGGATCCTGTCGCCGAAACGGGAGAGGATGGTCTTCGCCCTCTCGATCTCGGCCGTATACTTCAACTGGGCGACAAGATCCTTGGACGGTTTCCCGATGTCGTAGCCGGCGGCGATCAAAAAGACATTCGCCACCACGCCGATGACAATGACACGGTCGGCAATACCATTCTCAAGCACGTTCTCTGCCACGGCGATGGAGTCGTCCACCTTCGTCCCCCCGAGGACAAAAGTCACCGGCCGCGGCGCCCCGGTGAAGACCCGGGAGAGGTTCGAGACCTCGCGCTCCATCAGGAGACCGGCCGACGACCGCATCAGCATGGGCAGGCCGACCACGGTCGGCTGTGAACGGTGGGCAGTGCCAAAGGCATCGTTCACGAAGACATCGCCCATCGCAGCGAGTCTACGGACGATATGAGTACCTTTCGCTGCCTCGGGTGCCAGAGTCAGGTTCTCTTCGGCATTGAACCTGACATTCTCAAGCATCAGCACCTCGCCGGCATGGAGGGAGGAGACCGCCTCCCGCGCCGCTCGTCCAAAGATATCGTCGACATACCCGACAGGCCGGCCAAGCATGTGCCCGAGCTTCTCCGCATGGACCTGAAGGGTCGTGAAGTCCTTCTTGCCCGGCCTGCTCTGGTGGGTGAGGATGACGACCCTGGAGTCCTCCAGATGCCGGATCGTGGGCAGGTGCTCACGGAACCGTTTGTCGTCCAGGATCTGGTTCGAAGCCGGGTCGATGGGAGAGTTCAGGTCCAGGCGGAGAAGGACCGTCTTTCCAGAGGGATCGAGTTCAGAGAGGGTTCCTATTGTCATGAGATAACCTGCCACCATAGGGATTATTATGTCCCCGTATCTGTTGGGCGGATAAAATGATATTGGTTTTCGTCCGTATCGGCACGAACCCATTCGTCAGCAAAGAAAAGCACAGACCGCGCCTTCAGGGACGCATGTCACCGGGGCAGGAACAAAAAAAAGGATCAGGCCGATTCCGCAGCCTTCGCCGCGGTCTTTGCCTTGATCTTCTTGAGACGGAAGAGCTCTTCGCGCTCCATCTCGTCGAGCCGCATCTTGATAAAGGCGGCGGCGGCCTTCAGTTCAGGGATCACCTTGAATTCAAGGGCGTTTACACGCCTCTTGGTGTGGTCGATCTCATCAAGCAGGCGCTTCATCGTCGTCTCGATCTCGGCGCTCTCGAGGATCGCCTCGACAAGCTCCTCGTAGGCCTCGGCAGTCTCGTCGATGACCGACCGGGTCCCGAGCACACCGTAGCCACGCTCGACAAGGCTCTTTCTCACCTTCGATGCCTCGATCTGGGGGACGACGACTCCCATGATGTTCTTGGACTTGAGGGTGATCTCCGGGTTCTCCTTAACGGAGAACGCCGCAGCCTTCACCCCTATCGTCCCTTCGACCGTGTTTGCAAGGGCGATCATCTCCTGGGCGTGCTGGTACTTGCGCAGCAGATCGCCCCGGGTGTCCTTCGCCTCTTTCAGCACCTTGAAGAACTCAAGGATCAGCCCGTCGCGCTTCATCTTGAGGATGTTATAGCCCCGCTCGGAGAGCTTGATCTTCCGCTTGATGTTGATCAGCTCTGACCTCGTGGGCTTGACATCTCTGAGCGCCATCGGACCTTACACCTCTGCCTTTTTCGCACCCTTGCGATAGAGCGGGTGGAACTTCTGGATCAGATCGCGGTCGATCCGCACCAGCTGTTCGACCGGCAGCGTCGCAAGGAGTTCCCAGCCGATATCAAGGGTGTCCTCGATCGTCCGGTTTTCGTCAAGGCCCTGCCTGACAAACTTGCCCTCGAAGAGATCGGCGAACTCCAGGAAGCCGCGGTCACGCTCGGAAAGGGCTTCCTTACCGACGATGGCCACGAGGCCGCGGAGGTCGTTGCCTTCCGCATAACCGGCGTACATCTGGTCGGAGACCTTCTTGTGGTCTTCCCGGGTGTGGCCCTTCCCGATACCGAGGTTCATCAGACGGGACAGGGACGGGAGGACGTTGATCGGCGGGTAGATACCCTTGCGGTGGAGCTCACGGGAGACCACGATCTGACCCTCGGTAATGTACCCGGTGAGGTCGGGGATCGGGTGGGTGATATCGTCGCCCGGCATCGTGAGGATCGGGATCTGGGTAACAGAGCCCTTCTTGCCCTTGATAATGCCGGCACGCTCGTAGATCGACGCAAGGTCGGTGTACATGTACCCCGGGTAGCCGCGGCGGCCCGGCACTTCTTCACGGGCCGCACCGATCTGACGGAGGGCCTCGCAGTAGTTCGTCATATCAGTGAGAATGACGAGCACATGGTAACCGAGTTCGTACGCCAGGTACTCCGCGGTCGTCAGTGCAAGACGCGGGGTGATGATACGCTCGACGGCCGGGTCGTCTGCAAGGTTCAGGAAGACGACGGCCCTCTCAAGGGCGCCGGTCCTCTCGAAGTCGGCCATGAAGTGGTTGGCCTCTTCCTTCGTGATACCCATCGCAGCGAAGACGACGGCGAACTCCTCGGTGGAGCCCGGCACCCGTGCCTGACGGGCGATCTGCAGGGCAACATCATTGTGCGGGAGACCTGCGCCCGAGAAGATCGGGAGCTTCTGGCCGCGCACAAGAGTGTTCGTGCCGTCAATGGTCGAGATACCCGTCTGGATGAAATCGGCCGGGGACGCACGGGCGTACGGGTTGATCGCGGCGCCCGTGATGTCGAGCCTCTTCTCGGGCACGATCTCAGGGCCGCCGTCGATGGGCTTGCCGCCGCCGGAGAGGATACGGCCGAGCATCTCCTTTGCGACCGGCATCTTGATCGTCTCGCCAAGGAACCTGACGCCGGAGTCACGGCCGATACCCGCAGTGGTCTCGAAACACTGGACGACCACGAGGTCGTCGGAGGTGTCGAGCACCTGGCCGCGCTTGATGGTGCCGTCCGAGAGGACGATGTTCACAAGCTCATTATAGCCGACCGGCTCGGTCTTCTCGACGAAGACCAGCGGGCCTGCAATCTGCTTGATCGTTCTGTATTCCTTCATGCCATTCCCGCCTTCAGTCCGGAGAATTCGTCCTTCATTGCCTTCAGGATCCGCTCGAGTTCAGGCTTGTAGTCCTGGACGAACTTGATCTGCGGCAGGTCGTTCTTCGCCTTGATGCCGAGGATCTGGGACGGCATCACACCGGCGGCGTGGGCCGCGGAGGAGAGGTCGGCATAGGCGCGGATCGCCTTGAGGATGTCGAGCTGCTTTTCGAGGGAGCAGTAGGTGTCGACAGCGTCGAAGGCGTTCTGCTGCAGGAAGATCTCACGGAGCATACGGGCGACCTCGATGGTGATCTGCTCCTCCTCGGGGAGGGCGTCGGAACCGACGAGCTGCACGATCTCCTGGAGTTCAGACTCCTTCTGCAGGACATTCATCGCCCATCTGCGGAGGGGGTTCCACTCTGGCGAGATGTTCTTGTCGTACCACTCGTTCAGGACGTCGAGGTACAGGGAGTACGAGTTGAGCCAGTTGATCGCGGGGAAGTGACGGCGCTGCGAGAGCTTGGCGTCGAGTGCCCAGAAGACCTTCACGATACGGAGGGTGTTCTGGGTGACCGGCTCCGAGAAGTCGCCGCCCGGTGGTGAAACCGCACCGATGACCGTGACCGAGCCTTCAAGGTTGTTGAGGGTCGTCACACGGCCGGCACGCTCGTAGAACTCAGAGAGGCGGGCTGCAAGGTATGCAGGGTAGCCTTCCTCACCAGGCATCTCTTCGAGCCGGGAGGAGATCTCACGCATTGCCTCTGCCCACCGGGAGGTGGAGTCGGCCATCAGGGAGACATCGTAGCCCTGGTCACGGAAGTACTCGGCAAGGGTGATACCGGTGTACACGGACGCTTCACGGGCTGCCACGGGCATGTTCGAGGTGTTCGCGATCAGGATGGTCCGCTCCATCAGCGGCCTGCCCGACTTCGGGTCCTCGAGCTCCGGGAACTCGGTCAGCACCTCGGTCATCTCGTTGCCGCGCTCGCCGCAGCCGATGTAGACCACGATCTGGGCGTCAGACCACTTTGCAAGCTGCTGCTGGGTGACAGTCTTTCCCGAGCCGAAGGGGCCCGGAATTGCGGCGGTGCCGCCCTTGGCGATCGGGAAGAGCCCGTCGAGAATCCTCTGCCCGGTAACGAGCGGGATGTCCGGGTTCATCTTCTCGGTCACCGGCCGCGGGACACGGACCGGCCACTTCTGCATCAGCTGGATCTCTGAGCCGTCCTCAAGGACACAGACCGTCTCTTCGACGGTGAAAGACCCGCCCTTGATGCTCTTGACCACGCCGCCCTTCATGTTGGGCGGGACCATGATCTTGTGGAGGATCGACGTGGTCTCCTGGACCGTGCCGATGACCATACCGGGCACGACGCGGTCGCCGGCCTTCACGACCGGGACAAAGTCCCACTTCGTGCTTCTGTCGAGGCCGGGTGCGGTCACACCGCGCTCAATGAAGCTGCCCATCTTTTCCATGAGCACTTCGAGCGGCCTCTGAATGCCGTCGTAGATGCTCTTCAGCAGACCAGGGCCGAGCTCGACCGCGAGCGGCATGCCAGTGTTCACCACCGGTTCGCCTGGCCGGATGCCGTCGGTGGCCTCATAGACCTGGATGATGACGTTCTCACCCGAGATCTTGATGACCTCGCCCATCAGCTCCTCGTTCCCGACCTTGACCACATCGAACATGTGGGCGTCGAGACCGACGGCCGTGACGACCGGGCCTGAAATTCTCTTGAGCACTCCTGTCGAAGTGCCTGTCTTTGACGCTGCTTTTACTTCCACAGATCAACACCGACCGATCTCTTTATTCTCTCCCGCATGGAGAGGCCTCCCTCTTCCTCACCGACCGCTATCACTGTCGGCCTCACGGACTCCTCAAGCTGGCTCCGGAGGCGCAGGGGGAGCCTGTTCATATCGCTGCCACTCAGCACCAGGATGCCCACCGACCCGTCCGAAAGGACGTTGTGGATGGCGTTTTTCAGGGCATCGTCGCTTTCCGCGGCGATTGTCTTCTGAATGCCCGCAAGCCTGAACCCGATGACGAACTCATTGCTTCCGATAACTGCAATCTCCATTCTTACATCACCAGGTAACTCTGAATGCGTTCATTCGGCAGGTTGTACTCCTTCCCCCGGGCAATGGCACGGAGGTTTGCAACCTCGTACTTCTTCATCTCAAGGTAGGCAAGGATCGGAAGAACCGAGAAGGCATAGAGCTTGGAGAGCCTTTCCATCTGCTTGAGCTCGAACTTCGTCAGCATGACCTCGATCTCGTGGATCGAACGCTGCTGCTGGAGTTCGTCGAAGACTGCGACGAGTTCGGGGTCCCGCGTCTTCTTCTTCGCGGCGTCGACGAATTCGTCAAGGCTCTCGATCGTGCTCATCCGCATCAGTTCGTCAACCGTGAAGGCCTTGCCGCCCGGGACGAGCAGATCCCTGATCTCCTCGCCTGCATGTGCGGCGCGGAAACGGAAGAGGTTCATCAGGTTCCTGAGATCTATCTCCATCTGGATATAGTTCAGGAAGACGTTGCCGCCCTTGATGCCGCCCTTCGCGTCCGAGATCATCTGGACATAGAACTGCTTGTAGAGCTCGTTCTCGAGCTTCGCAAAAGAGCCTGTCTCCAGAGCCTCGTGAAGACCGGCAGAGAGCACAGAACCCAGGCGCCGGTCCTTGAGAGACTCCACGATCCTCTCGGGGGAGTCTTCGACAAGGAGCCGATCGAGGACGTTCTTATCAAGCTCACCCGCGGGGATGAGGACTTCCTTGATCTTCCCGGCCTTCACGCCCTGAACCTTTCCTCTGAGGATGGTCAGGACATTCTGGATATCCCACCGGCGCAGGTAACTCTGCACGAACCGGATCAGTCCGGACGGGGTGATCTTCAGGATCTCCTGATACTCCTTTGCAAGGTTCCAGGAGAGGCCGACCTCAATGAGGTTGATGCCGGAGAAGGACGAACCGAGTTCGTCGATCTCCTTCTTGTACTCGGTCTCGCCGATGAACCTGGTGATCTCGGGCAGGCTCATGTTGAGCATCCGCAGGTACTCTTCCCGCGGGATCAACTTTGCCTTGCGCACACGCATGCGCGTGGAGACGTAAATGTATGGGGCAGGACCCCCTACGTCAGCCATGCCCTATCCTCCTCAGGGGAACAGGATATCAGACGCATCCTTGAGCCCTGACTCCCATACCGTCTCCAGGAACGTGCGGTACGTATAATCGATCTTCATCCGGCCGTCGGCGCTCTCGACGACGATCCCGCCTTCAATGGAGACGGGTTCGCCGACCGAGAAGCCTGACAGGTCCTTGCTCTCGGCAAGGACCTCTTTTACGGTTGGGATATCACGGGCATTGCAGTACACCACGCCGCCCCCGAGGGCTTCAGCCGCCAGGGGAAGGAGGGCGCGGAGGGCCTGCGCATGGAAGTCTGCAGGCAGATCGCCAATCCGGGCAATCGTGGCCTCGTGGACTCTGGAGAGGGTGTCTTTCTCGGCGTTGAGCACTTCACGCTTGACCGAGAGGTTTGCGGCCGAGACTTCCTGGGTAATGATACGCTGGACGTCTCGCTCCACTTCTTCCTCGGCCTGCTGCTTGATCGACGCCGCACGCTCCTGCGCTTCGCTCAGGATGCGCCTGACCTCTGCATCAGTCTCTGCCTGGATCTGCGCTGCCCCTTTCCGGCCTTTTTCCTTGATATCTCCAACGACAGCTTCCAGTCCCATCATTCACTCCGTGTTCACTTCGTGTTTAGAAGAGCAGCAGCAGAGCAACGACAAGACCGAAGATGACGATAGTCTCGGGGATAACGGTGAAGAGCAGTGCAAGACCGAACATGTCCTTGTTCTCGGCGGTCGCGCCCATGGCGGCGGCACCGATGCCCATCTCACCAAGACCGGTACCTACACCGGCAAGGCCGACAGCGAGGCCTGCGCCGACTGCCTTAAGTCCCATCTGCGATGCCTGAATCATTTCGAGAGTCATTTCAGCAACAACTGGATCTGCCATAGTTTATTCCTCCGTAAACTTTCTCTTCATGCCAAAAGGATTGTACTTCTTTCCTCCACCATTGTAGAACTTGGTGAAGAACTCAACATAGTGCAACCTGATAGAGTGCAGGCCGCCGCCCAGAATGCCGAGTGCGATATTGAGCGTATGGCCAAGGAGCAGGACGACAAGACCTATCAGGACAATGACCACTCCCACAATGGTGAGTGATTCGAGCTGCGGGTCGATGATCAGGTCGATCGCGATGAAATTTGTAACCATCGCGATCGCGACCGACGAGAGACCGACCGCAACCAGACGGGTGTACGAGAGAACGTGACTGATGATCGTCGGGAGCTCCATCAGTTCGAGGGGGGACTCCTGACCGATCAGGACGATACCGAGCAGGATAAGGACGGCACCGAAGATGCCCGCGGCGTTCAGACCCATTGCCACCGGTGCAAAACCGGTGAGGTCGAACATCAACGGGATCGGGAACATCGACCAGATTGTGATGACGATACCCCACATCGTGGAGAGCCAGCCGAACTGGCCGAGGATCTCCTTCGTGACGTGGGCGTCCTGGTGCATCGCACGCCTGAGGTTTCTCACATGGAGAAGACGCCCAAGGGAGATATGCAACAGACCGATCCAGACCGAGACTATCAGCAGTTCGGCAACCATCGGGTGATGGACCGCATGCCCGCCGATATTCAGGTGTCTGGAATAGATGATCGGTTCCCAGGGTAGAGAGGTCCCGAAGAACTCACTGAAGAGCACACCGAAGATGATGCTCACCGCCGATGCGTTCCGCAGGATGTCCAGCAACCGGGTCCAGCCATCGGACGTAAAGATACGCCGCAGGCCATAGGACATCGCAAGGAGCACGACACCGTAGCCGACATCTCCCAGGATCAGACCGAAAAAGATCGGGAAGACGATCGAAAGGAGAAGCGTCGGGTCGAACTCGTCATAGCGCGGGCGCGCGTAGATGTCCATAAAGAGCTCGGTCGGGTGCGAAAACTTTGGGTTGTCGTACTCGACAGGGACGGCCAGCGGGTCGTCGCCGGTTTCGAGCTCGGTGACATAGACCTTGCCGGCGGTCGCATGGGTGAGTGCTGCTTTGATCGCCTCGACCCGCTCCGACGGCACCCAGCCTTCTGCCACAAAGGCGTCTTCCGTTGTTGCAAACCGCAGCGGGGCCTCCGCTTGCTCCACGACGGCCGTGAAGTATTCGTCGTATGCAACGAGGAATTCACCGTATTCTTTCTTCTTTTCCTCAAAGTTCCGGGCGATCTTCGTGATCTCTTCGTTGAGACCGGCGGTTTTTCCCCGGGCATCGTAGATCAGGTCCTTGACAGGGCCTGCGCCTTCGGGAATGGGGACCGACTGGAACTTTGCTTCGAGCAGGGCGCGGTCAGCCGCGTCCGCATCTGGTGCAGGGACAAAGACGACAATGAAGTTTTGCCCGCCCTTGCCGGCAGGGACGAAATGTTTCTCGTGGGGGACCGGGATCTCGACGTCTGACTCGACGTATCCTGCAAAGACGGATAGTCCTTCATAGCCGTGATAAAGGTCCATATCAAGAGGAACAGCGGCGAAGGGTTCGAGTGCGGCAACACGCCCCTCGATAGTCTTCACCTGTGCCTCAAGTCTGGACCGCTGTGCAGTGAGATCCTCGACATCCCTGACGAATGCGGCAAGTTTCCGGTCGACTTCGGCCTTCATTGCGGGGGTTTTTTCTTTTCTGGTCGCCGGGAGAGCGTCGGGACTGATCCCGAAGATATTCTCCATAGACCGGATCTTGATCAGTTCGGTAGACGCCGTGCTTGCTTCCGCAAGGGGCATGCCGATCTTGAAACCCTCGTAGGCCTCGTCTTCCTTCTCGACAAAATCTTCAATATGAAAAGCATTCTGGTGGTACAGCTCCCGGATGATCGTATCCATCTGGTCTCTGGATCCTGCAACCAGGATACGACTCATCCGTTCAGGCTGAAACATGCAGCTGCTCCTTGAAACGCGAGACGAGCAACTCGACCGCCTTATCAAGATTCGCAAGGCTGTCCGCTTTGAGCTTCGCTGCCCGCTGTTCACCGTTTTTCAGGATGTCGGCACGCTTTCTGGCGGCCGTGGTCCCGGCATCAGCGAGACGCGATTTTTTGTATGCCTCTGCATCGGCGGCGGCCTTCTCAACGATGTGTTCGGCCTCCGCTCTCGCATCCGCAAGCTTCTGCTTCTGCTCAAGCCGAGCGGTGCTGACCATTGACGTATACTCTTCTTCTGCCTGCTTGATGCTCTTTAAAACCTCACTCTTCATCCAACCCTCCTCTCACGGCCTACACATATTTGATGGAAATTACCTTTATATTTGTTGTTATTCATCCACCAGAGCACGGTTCACACATATATAGGAGATCGTGCACCCCGGAGAAAAGCCTTCAAGCGTGACAGAATCCTTCCCACCCCGGAGGACAAGACCCGCAAGGTCTGCCCCTGAACAGAGGAGGCACTGGTCGGGGTGGGTGCCCCGCACAATCCCGCAGGAGAGGGTGATCTCCGGGGCGGCCGAGACGACCATGGGGATGCGTTTCACACCGGGGTGGCCCTTCGGAAGGGCGACGACCGGATAGTGGTGGTCGCGGACAAGGAGAAGAAGCATCGCCGCAGCACGCACCGAACCCCCCTCTGGGGCCGAGACGCAGACGAGGTCGCCGGGCCTGACCGGTTCGCAGTACTCGTCGTCCACCGTGTCGACGACGAGGGCAAAGCGGTCGCGTGCACGGCCTGCAAGGAGAAAAGAAGATGAGGGAGCCCTGATAAGGACGAGCTCGTCCTCACCCGGGTGGAGGATCATGTCTGCTCGACGTCCTCCGACTGGCAGCAGGGGCAGACCGGGTGTTTTCCGACCGTTTTGAAGTGTTCTCCGCATTCCCTGCATTTGTAGGTCTTTCCCTTCACCCGCTCCTCCAGTTCGATATCCGTGCCTCCGCCGATAGAGCACATACAGGTGAGATCATTTCCCGAATATAAAAAATATTGGTTTTTTCAGGAGGGGCCGCGGGCAACACGCCGACCTCATACCAGCAGGTTGAAGGCGGCGAGCGCGACGACAAGCATCACAGAGGCATGCTTCACGCCGGCCCGCACCGAGCCCTCGCCCATCTTCCCGGCGACAAGACCGGAGAAGACTGCCTGAACGAGGCAGACATGGTAGAGGAGGCGCTCGAAAGGGAGGAGGGCGGCGGTGCCGAACCCCGGCAGCACCCCCTCCATCTCACCCGCCGAGGCTGCCACATCGCCGAGGACAGGGAGGAACTGGGAGGCGATGACGACGACGACGAAGATGAAGACGAAGAAGGCAAGGTAGATGACCGCAAGGTAGAGGAGCATCGCCGAGGACCGTTCCTCCCTGAGCACCGACGACATCCGGGCGTCTTTTGCCGCGATGGTGAGGATCTCCGAGATGTTCCCGCTCATCCGCGTTGCTGTCGTGATGAGGGTGACAGACCGGGAGACGGCCGGGGTCCGCACCCGCCTCTCAAAACGGACGAGCGCATCGGAGACGCTGGCGCCCCAGGCAACGTCCCGGTTGATCCGCCCGATCTCGTACGAGAGGACGCCGAGGTTGGTCCGCACCAGGATGACGAGTGCCCGGGCGAGGGTCAGCCCGACCTGGTTCATCCCTGCCATCCTGGAGAGAAACTCCGGCACCCCGGCCTCGATGCCCCTTACCTTCCTGTTCCAGAGGCCGTAGAAGACCGCATAGGGAACAAGGACGGCAATGATGGCGATGACCACATGGTCGTCCACCAGGGCGATGGCTGTCTCGACCGGCAGGCCTGGCGGCAGGGAGAGGAGGACGGCGCCGAGATAGACCAGTGCGGCAGGGACGGAGACGAGGAAGGTCAGCCTGGCGTCGAGGATAAAGGCACGGAAGGGGTCGCGCAGAAAGGCCCTGAACCCCCGGACCCGGTCGTAATGTGCCATCTGCGCAAACAGCGGTTCTTCATCCTCTTCCCCGACAACCCCGATATCTTTAAAGTGGTCGAGCACCTTCACGCGGGTGTAGCGTTCGGGCACGTCCTCCCTGACCGAGATGAGGTCGACGAAGAGGAGCATGATCAGGGAACCTATCGGGATGAGCACGTATGTGATGAGGGACAACTGGGTGACCGCCGACCCGCCGACCAGCCCCATCACCACCATCACGATGACGAGGAAGAGGGGACCGGCCACAAAGACGGTCACATAGGCCTCACCGACGAACTCAAGGGTGGCGATGAACTGTTTCTGCTCGAACCTCGCCTCGTCCTGGAAGATCCGCACCTGCGTCTCCAGGTAGGCGGAGAGGTTCCCCCCGCTCTCGACGACAGAGAGGAAGTTCTCCAGGAACTCCTTCATCTTCACCGAGGGCGTCGTCCGGGCCAGGTGCCTGATGGCGGTGAAGACGTCTGAGCCGAAGTAGTCTGTGTCCCGCACCACCTGCCTGAACTCCAGGGCGCTCTCTCCATATATCCCGGCGTTCTCCGAGAGGGACCGGAAGATCTCCATCACCTCGGCGCCGCCCCGGCGCATCGCATAGATGTACGAGACGGCGTTGTGCAGGGAGAGGTTGATCTTCGTTGCCCTGTTGCTCTTCTCGACCGCGGGGTACCTGAGGAGGAGGGCATAGGCGAGCATGCCGCCGATCAGGACGCCGACAAAAAAGGCAAGGACGCGCAGGAGGTACCAGAGGAGCGTGCCGCTGCCAACGTCGGGCAGGGGAATGGAGAGGAGGTTGACAATACCCTCGCCGACCGGGAGGACTGCCATACCCGAGAGGATGAATGCAACGATGCCGCAGAACAGTCCGGCACAGAGGGAGATGAGGAGGGCCCTCTGCACATAGGCCCTGACTGTGATGCCCATGCGAGCCGAGATCAGGTCCTGCCTGATGTTGCCGTACTTCACCGGGTCCCGCCTGATCAGGGCGCCGGCGACCCGCCGGCCGATGCCGGGCGCCGGGGTCATGGGAACAGCCCGGAGAGGTTGTCAAGATGGTCGAGGACGGCGGTGCGGTTTGTGGCGAAGGCCTGGACGATCCGGGAGACACGGCGGTAATCGACGATCCCCTGCGCCTTCATCGCTTCAAGGACATGGATCCGTTCCATGATATCGGCCTCAAGCCTCCCGGTGTCCCAGCCCCGCGTCTCGATGACGCGGGCGTACACCAGGGACCGACCCGTATATTCCATCGTGTCGCGCACAGGGTCGTACGCAAAGACCGTGTTCACCCTGAGGTTCCCGGTGCCGGGGTCCACGCCCGCGACTTCCACGATCTCCTGGCAGCGCCGCACCCTTTCGGTCCCACGGTAGATGAGCGCCTGAACACTGACGATGTCGAGGGCCTGGACCATGTTCCTCGGGACGTTCAGGGGTTCGTTTTCGAGACGGTGGATGGCGGCGTCGACGGTCCCGGCATGCATGGTGGAGAATGTGGTGTGCCCGGTGTTCATCGCCTGAAAGAGGGTCTGCGCCTCCTCGCCCCGCACCTCGCCGACAAGGATATACTCGGGCCTCTGGCGCATCGCCGCCTTGAGAAGATCGAACATCGATATGGATGAGGATTCCTCGCCCGAGAGGGTGTCCCGGGTCACCGAGGCGACCCAGTTCTCATGGAAGAGTGTGATCTCCCGCGTGTCCTCGATGGAGATGACCTTCGCGAGGGGCGGGATGAAGAGGGAGACGGCGTTGAGGGATGAGGTCTTTCCGCTCGCCGTCCCGCCGATAAAGAGAAGACTCTTGTTGTTCTCGATCGCCGTCCAGAAATAGGCGAGTTCTTCCGCGGAGAAGGTGCCGAGGTCGAGGAGTTCGATGGGCGTGAAGGGTTCGGCCCGGAACTTCCTGACCGTGAAGGAGGTGCCCCGCGTCGAGACCTCGCGTCCGAAGGTGAGCTGGAGACGGGAACCGTCCGGGAGGGTGGCGTCCACGACCGGGCTTCCTACAGAGACGTGCTTGCCCGAGCGCTGGGCCAGCGAAATGGCAAGGGAGTCCAGTTCCTCCTCGGCAAAGACAAGGTTCGTCCTGATGTTCTTGTGCCGCCGGTGATACAGGAAGACAGGGACGCCGACGCCGTCGCAGGAGATGTCCTCGATATCCGGATCCTTCATCAGCCCGTCCAGGCGGGACCAGCCCAGGAAGTCCCGCACCAGGTAATACTCGACCTTTGCGAGGGCCCGGCGGTCCAGGGAGACCCCATACTCCCCGATGAGGGCATGCGTCCGGCTGAGGAGGACCCGGCGACGGTCGGCCACCATCTCCTCCTCGGAGAGGATAAGGACGTCACGCAGGTCCTCATACAGCCGCTCGAGGATTTCGTATTCAAATTTCGAGAGGACGGGCTCGAAGAGATGGTATTCAGCCTGCCCGCTCTGCCTGTCCCGGACGATGGCGACGAGGGACCGGCCCTCCTCCAACCAGTACTGCTCGACAGGGTCCAGGCCTTTCGGAATCTCGGCTTCCACAAGAGCGGGATCTGTTCCCGGATCGTACTCCAGAACAGTTTCCGGGCCTCCCGACCCTTTCTTAAAAAACGGCAGATGCATGGCTGACTCCGTGATGCTGAAGGGTAGATCGAAGATCCTATTTATCTCTACTTTTTCGGTCAGGCGCGGGTGAGGTCGTCTGGCACAAAGTGTACCCCTATCTGCTACTCTTTTATAGCACGGCGAACGAACCTTCGCATGATATGGAGGCACGAGTCGACCAGAGAATCCCCACCGGGATCGGATCCCTCGACCCTGTCCTTGACGGCGGCGTCCCCCCGGGGTCGATGGTCCTGCTCCTCAGCGAGATCGGGGCAGGGGGGAGCGACTTCGTCCGCACCGCGGCGATCGCCCTCGCCCGGATGAAACGCGAGGGCCTGAGCCCGGCGCCCCGTGAGGTTCTCTACATCACGATGACGCGGCTCAAGGAGGACGTCCTCGCCGAGGCAGCACTCTCGGTGAGTCCTGAGATGTATCCTCTCCTTGAGGGAGGCGTCCATTTCGAGGATCTCTCAGAGGTCTATTTCGACGCAAGCGCCGTGCCCCCGGAGTGGTACTCGCAGGGCGACGTGCTCTCCCGGATGCAGAGGCATACGCGGCGGGAAAGCCTCCTCACCGAACTTTCGGCCGTCCTCTCCGGGGCAGAGCAGCAGAGCGTGATCATCATCGACTCCCTCACCGACCTCGCCGCCCAGGCCGGGACTGGCGAGCGCTGGGAGGCCTTCAGTGGTTTCCTGCGGGGCCTCCAGAGAGTTGCGAAACGGTGGGGGTCGGTGGTCTACCTCCCCCTCACCCGCGGCGTCCTCCCTCCCCTGCAGGAGACCGAGATCCAGGACTGCGCGGATGCGGTCTTTCTCTTTGCATGGGAGGAGACGCAGGGGATGCGGCGGCAGAGGACGATGTCTATCCAGAAGTTCAGGGGCGTGATGCCCCATCTGGAGGAGCGGAACCTGGTGAAGTTTGCGATACGGATCACGGCAGGGAACGGCTTCGAGGTCTCCAACATCAGGGTGGTCATATAATGGAGGAGGAAGCGAGGGTCATGTTCGGGATCGAGGGGCTCGATGCGATGCTCGACGGCGGCCTCCTCGACAGAAGCGTCTGCGCCATCGTCGGGACATATGGTACGGGAAAGACGACGTTCGCCCTCCAGTTCGTCTATGAAGGGCTGAAGCAGGGGGAGAAGGCGGTCTTCATCTCCCTCGACGAAAGGGCCGAGATGATCTACAGGGATATCGAGAGGAAGGGATGGGACCTGGACACCTACAGGGACTCGTCCCTCTTCGTGATCAAGCTCGACCCGACAGACTTTACGGTCGCGGTCAACCAGATAAAAAACGAGCTTCCAAGACTTATCAGACAGGTCGGGGCGACACGGGTCGTCATCGACCCGATATCTCTCTTCGAGGGCCTCTTCACCGACGAGGCGACGCGGCGGCACGAACTCTTCAGGTTTGTCGAGATGATGCGGGACGAGGCATGCACCCTCATCCTCACCTCCGAGACGAGCCAGGACAATCCCTACGCGAGCAAGTACGCCCTCATCGAGTATATGGTCGACACCGTCATCCTCCTGCGGTACGTGCGGCCGTCCTCGATCTCCGAGGTCCACCCGGCGGCCGAGGTCGTGAAGATGCGGGGCTCGAACCACTCGCGCGAGATCAAGCCGTACGAGATCCAGCGCGACAGGGTGCAGGTGTACTCGGAAGCGAATGTGTTTTGAGGGGTCTTGAATCTCTTATTCCCGGATCGATATCTCCCTCCAATTCCATGACGAGCAGTGCAGATCCCTCCCCTTCCCGCACTCTCCGCCGGGGGACTGCTCGAAAATCTACGATTTTCTCTAGCTCACTCCGTTCGCACATCGAAAATCAGAGATTGAGGTTATCCCGGCTCTGTAGAAACCCTCGCGTGTGAGTACTTCTTGGAGTGATAACTGGAGACATCCTGTTCTTGTGTGCTGGTTCCGGGGGGCTGCCGCCCCCCAGACCCCCTACCATTAGGATAGGGGAGGGAGGGCAATCTCCTCTTCAAAATGCAGGATTTGCCCATTTGATGTCCAATCCTGAGCGGGGGTCTGGGGGCGTAGTCCCCCGGCCAGATCGTGAGGGAAGCAGTGGATCCGCGTATCTCTTCATGGGATCAGGAATACATCGGCCCTAGTATGGAGGTTTACCATGAAAATGATCCAGACGTTCAATTCTGGAGTTATGGATGAGAATTTGAACACACAGATTTCTCTCATACCTGATATGCGGAGAACAAAACCGTCCTCAGAACGATCAGGCTCTCTGCCTTCCCGCCCCTATCTTCGTCCCGGGGGTCCGGGGGCGCTGCCCCCGGCGTGAAGATGTGGGAAGGGTTGATGATCAGGCGTGCCGCCCCGACCGCAGAATCTTCACCGCCGTCTCGCACCGGGGGGCGTTGCCCCCCGGATCCCCCACGGATGAAGATAGCCAAGGGGCGGCAATTGAACAGTATCCTTCAGGTGCCATGTTGCAAGGAGAGGAATCAAGTATCCCTCCGCACTCAGGAGAACTGCAACGAGAAATTTTCATCACGTATGCGTGAGCCAGGGGTTCATGCCCGATTCTACAGAGCCGTTATCCCAAAACTCGTGCTCATTTGACTATGGAAAAAGCTCATGTTCAGGTGGATGTTCCCCCGGATTCTCTGGCGAAGGGTGCAAACCCCCCGCCTTCCCCGCATTCTCCACCGGGGGACTGGCGCCGAAAATCAGAGATTTTCTTGTGCTCATTCCATTCGCAGCCCCTGGACCCCCGAAAACAGGATAGAACCCGGGAAGGGCAGATTCGATCGTGAAGGAGTCTGCCATCCACCCTCCTATCGTAATGATGGGGGTGCGAGCTTTAGCGAGCAGGAGAAAGCCTCCGGCTTTCGAGACCGGGGGGAGGGGGCGATAGCGACCTTGAGAAAATCTCTGGTTTTCGAGTGAAACCCCCCGGCACCGGTTCTCCCAAGCAGATTTACCATGAAAAACATTTCATGCGGTATGCCTGAATGCCTGAGGCGTGTTCACGACTCATGAGCGATTCCCCGGAGCCCGGAGTACGCTCAAAATACTCTCATGAACAGAATAATCAGGACGCATCCCCGGAGA
>NZ_JAQVNX010000033.1 GCF_028702905.1 Methanofollis sp. | reverse complement strand
TTGAACAGTATCCTTCAGGTGCCCTGTTGCAAGGAGAGGAATCAAGTATCCCTCCGCACTCAGGAGAACTGCAACGAGAAATTTTCATCACGTATGCGTGAGCCAGGGGTTCATGCCCGATTCTACAAAATCGGGAAAACAGCACGTCTGACAGAGGCAGGAGGGGTTCAGGTCCCCTCGAATGCCTCCATCACCATTCCCTGGTATTCCTCGCCGTGCTCTGCGTACTGGCGGTTCACCTCGTCGACCCCCGCGGGATCGCCGATCCTGAGCAGCGCCGCCGCGGTCAGGACGCGGCAGCAGACCGACTGCTCCCGGCGGAGGAGATCGATCAGGTGCGGCACCGCTTTCCGATCGCCGATCTCGGCCAGGGCCCAGACAGCGGGGTTTGCAACCCCTTCGTCGCCGCCGGCGGCGGCGACGGTGATCAGCGGGTCCACGGCACGTTGTCCCAGGCGGGCGAGCGCCATCGCCGCCCTCCACCGCTCCGCACCCGTCCCCTCCCTGAGGGACGCGACCAGCGGGCCGACGGCCTCATCACCGACTGCCCGGAGTTCTTTCATCGCCCTGAGGCTGCTGGCGATATTCCCGTTCTGCACGGTGTCCAGCAGCCCGGTCAGGTTCTTTCTTTCTGTGCTCTGTTCCATTGCGGCACCCCCCTATGCCACGGCAGACCCTTCGCCCCCGGAACACATAGAGATTTACGAACCCGTTGTGCATGGCATAGATTTATCAGGAGTATTTTCCCGGCCCCTGCCCCCTCCCCCGGCGTCCCGCGATCTCGGCGAGGAGGACACCGTGGACGCGTTCGGCCTCGGAGACGTCCTCGCAGGTGACATAGCGGGTGCCGTCGCTGAGCACCGCCGGCCTGAAGAGGACGGCCTTTGTCTCGCCGTCCCTGCACCGAACCCTGAAGAACCGCGGTCCGACCTCCCCTATCACGGCGGTGTCGAGGTCTGACGTCCAGGACCGAACCGCTTTTTCCCGTTCCGCGGGGTCGGGGAAGGCGGTCCTGAACCAGGCGCCGCAGTCGGGGATATCATGGAGTGTGTACCCGAAGACCGCGGTGAACTTCCTGTTCAGGAAGAGGATCTGCCCGTCCCTACTAATGATGGAGACCGGGTAGGGTAGGAGGTCGACGATGTCCCGCAATCTCCTCTCGCTCCTGTGGAGACGCTCGCCGGTGAACTGCCGATTGAGGGCGATGGACGCCTGTTTGACGAACGAATAGACCACCTCCCTGTCCCTGAGTTCGCGGTCCCGGCGCAGGAATATCGCGATATTCCCGAAGAGTTGCCCATCCCAGAGGAGGGCGAACATGCACGCCCTGCCAAGGTCGGCACGGTTGACGATCTCCCTGCAGACCTCCTCCGGGAAACGCCCCACCGTGATGGCCGATAAAGGGATGCCGCCGTCACCGGGTTCTCGGGAGAGGAGATAATCTGCCGTCCCTTTATCCACCAGGACCTTAATGTCCTCAAAATACGGGGACGAAAATACTTCGACGAAGGGGAAGGACATGCCAATCACATCCTCCCCCACGACCTCTTTCATCTCGGCCCTGAAGCGCTCGTCCATCAGTGCCCGCAGAGAGAACCGCCCGTCGTCCTCGTCATAGGAGAGTACGGAGACGCCCGCACCCGGCACGAGTTCAGAGATCCGCCGGGCGATGAGTGCGTAGATGTCGGCGCCGGGCGGGAGGTTGACGAACTCCATCGCCGTCCGTGCCAGGAACTCCATCTTCTGGAGGTACTGGCGTTTCTTCTCCTCCAGGTGCCGGGCCGCCGTGATGTCAGTCCCCGTGCCCTGGTACTCCCTGAGCGTCGCTTCACCGTTGACGATCGCACGGATCGTCCAGGAGAACCAGCGTGTCTCCGCGGTGGACGGCATGACGACCGGGATCTCAAGGGTGCAGACCGCGTTCTCCAGCCCAAGGCCGCAGAGTTTTTTCCTGATCCCGTCGTGCAGGGACGGGGGGATGAACCGCCACAGGGTCGTGCCGGCGAGGTCTTCCTCACCGAAGTCGAAGGTCTCGCAGAAAGCACGGTTCACGAAGGTGACCCCCCCACCCGGCAGGAAACGGCAGAGAGGTTCTGTCAGGTCCTGCACGATAGTGCGGAACTTCGCCTCGCTCTCGTGCAGGGCCCGTTCGTACTCTTTTCTCCCGGTGATATCTTCGAGGACGACGGTGCACCCCCGCTCACCGTCGTCGAAGACCGTCGGGATCACCTGCATGCTGAAGAAAGTCTCCCTCTCCTTCAGCCTGCAGGAGGCCTCGGTGTGGACCTGCTCGCGCCCGACCTCCCTGATGGTCTTCAGCACATCTTCGTCGGAGACGACCGGGAGAGGGGCGTCCTCGATGCGCAAACCGACGACGTCCTTTTTTTCCACGCCGGCGAGGTCGAGGAAGCGGTCGTTGACCTGCACGATGCGGAAGGCGCTGTCGAGGACCAGGATCATGTTCCTGGTGAAACAGAGAAAAGAGGAGAGGGGGACGCGCTGGGCGATCGAGTAGACCTTCGCATTGCCGATGACAGCCGCGTCGACCTGCCCCGCGGCCCGCAGGACTTCGAGGTGTTTCGAGACCGAGTTCCGGTTGATCCGGGTCTTTTTTGCGACCTCGGTGATCGTCATCCCCCGCGGCCTGAGCCTCAGCGTCCTGAGAATGCGGGACGCCGTGTCCTGCTCCTCTCTCGCCTCCATGCCCCCACCCCGGCCAGCATGTATCGGTCATGCACGATATATTTGCCCCCGCGCCGGGACAGGAGGGAAAGAGTCCCAGGGCACCCTGTACCAGGCACATGGACGGGCGAAATAGGGCAGAACCTTTACCCGCTCATCCTCTTCATCGGGTAGACATTCGTCCCCTTCAGGTTCCCCAGCGCCCACGCGTATCTCTGCCGGATCGACGCCGGCAGTTCTTTTTCTTTGATGGACACAAAGCCGAGGGAGGCGTAAAAGTTCACGAGAGGCACAACCGCATACATATACAGCACCTCCGACCCGCCGAGTTCCCTGACCGAGACAGTCAGGCGGATCTCCGTGCAGGCGACGAGGACCGGGACTCTCGTATGAAGTGTCACCTCAGACGTGGTGGCTCCGAGCGGCACCTGCCTGAGATAGTCCATCTTTCCATACCGCGACATCATGATCATGCCGACCTGCTCGTCTGTCGCGGCATCGCAGATCTCCCGGCATGGCCTACCGAAACGGATGAGTGTCCGCACAGGGACACCGGCGCGTTCGAGGGGGGAACGGGCCCGTTCAAGCCCTGTTTCGACCTCGCGGACAGTCCTCTCCCATGCCGCCTGATCACCCTCGACCTTCCTGATGACGTGGAGGAGGACGAACTCGCCGATGCCCGGCATACCCCTGCCAGAAGCTGGAGCGTTTCATTGGCAGGCCGGGAAAAGTCGGTCGGGAAGAGGACCTTTGAGAAAATGTCCTGCGGCCCCGCAGGTGCCGCCGTCCATGCCGACCAGAAGGTTTCGGGCGACCTCATGATGAGGACGTGCGTCCTGCTCCGGGTCAGGACGAACGCGGCGTCGCGGCCGAGGAGCGACCTGCTCAAAATACCCCTGCGTGCCCCGATAACGATCAGGCTTGCACCCTCCCGTGACGATGCCGCAAGGATCGCGGCAGGGATATCGCCGCCGGTCAGGTCTTCAGTCCGTGCCGTCACGGCGGCGGCGGGGTTCAGCGCGGCGAAAGATTCTTTCTGGCCGTCCAGTACCGCTTGCGCCTTCTCCCGGTCCCCGGATGTGAAAAAATGAACGAGGTGGATGCGGCCGATGGCCGAGGACCGTGCAAGAGTGCGGACGATGGCGTCGCTCAGGGGCGAAAGGTCGGAGGGGATAAGAACGGTTTCAAAGAGGGACGACGTCATGGTGCCTGCTCTCGAACGGGATGAGTCAGGAGGGGGATGCAGGTGCCCGGTATATCCCTCATTGTCGGTTCTGGTGAGTCATGTTTCTTTCCCCTCCCTTCCGGCAGAAGACGGGATGAAGAGACCCGCGATAAGGCCGAGGACGAGGATGACAGATATGGCGTCGAAGGATGAGCGCATCGCTCCGCTGACCGCCGCATCGACGATCGCGTCCGCCTCGGAGACGCGGTCCTCCGGGATGTCGGGCGGCGTCTCCCCTCTCTTCATCTTCTCGGCCCACTTCATCAGTTCATCCGCGATCTGCTCCTCTGACGCTCCTTGCCCGAACGTCGATCCGGCAATACCCGTCACCAGGCCTGAGATGATGGAAAAGAGAAGGACGACGCCGATAATGGCCGTGCCGAGAGACGTTCCCATCTGCTTGGACGTGTTCAGGATGCCGGAGGCGTCGCTCTCCTGCTCCTTCGACGCCGAGGAGAGGGTGAGGTTGGTCACCTGGGAGAAGACGATGCCGAGGCCGATCCCGAAGATCATCGAACCCAGGACAATTTCTCCGGGAGCCATCGCCGCAGAGAAGATCCCCCTGAGCATCACCGACCCGAGAATGGCGACGACAAAACCGAGAAAGATGAGCGTCCTCGGGGCCGCCAGAGCGGAGAGCCGCGCTGCCATCACGGAGAAGACGAAAACGGCGATGGACATGGGCAGGAGGGTCAGCCCGGTGCTGAAGGCGTCGATGTCGGTGACGCTCTGGAGGAAGATCGGGATGATGAAGAGAAAGCCTGCAATGGTGATGCTCAGGACGATGCTCACGGCATTCCCCGCCGTAAAGATCCGGTTCTTGAAGAGGCCGACATCGGTGAGGGGCATCTCCCCCCGTTCCTGCCGATGTCTCTGCCTGAGATAGAAGACGAGGAGGAGGAGGACACCGGCACCGATGATCAGGGGGATAGCGCCCCAGAGTTCGGGGACTCGGACGATCAGGATGCCGAGGACAATGGACCCGAGCCCTCCGAAGGAGAGGAGCGTCCCTGCGATGTCGAGGTCACGCCATGCGGCGGTGGGCTTTGCCTCGGTGAGGAGGTACGAGAAGAGGAGGACGACGATGACGACCACGAGTTCCAGGCGGAAAGCCCAGCGCCAGCTGTAAAACGCGGTGAGGTAGCCGCCGATGATCGGCCCGAAGGCCATGCCGGCCGCGCCGACCCCGCCCCACATCCCGAAGGCGAAGGCCCTCTCCGCCCCTTCGTAGGTGGCCGTGATGAAGGTCGTCGTCGCCGGGAGCATGAGGGCGGCGCCGAGGCCTTCGAGGATCGACCACCCGACAAGCAGGGTGATGATGTCCTGGCTGATCGAGGCGGTGAAGGTGCCGACGCCGTACAGGGCAAGGCCCACCAGAAACACCTTCTTCCTCCCCATGACATCCTGGAGTTTTCCGCCGATGAGCATGAAGGAGGCCATGACCAGGGCATATATGGCGATGACCGCCTGGATCTCCGGGACGCTTGTGTCCAGGTCGACGACGAGGGCCGAGATGGAGACGTTCATGATGGTCGTGTCGATGACCATGATGAAGATGGCCATACAGATGATGGTGAGGACGCCCCATTTTGCCCTGTCATCCCCTGCCATCGACATACACCCCGACCGATCATAGCACCCCGGTAGATAATACTATGCAGGCACCACCCAACACAACCTTCTTATCCGCGCCGGGCAAGAGGAGACCACACTGCAGGCGGCCCCGGCCGACCGCAGAGGGGGGAAGAGAGTATGGGTTTTGCAACCCCGGTAACGGTTGCCTATCCGAGGATGGAGTCGCTCGACAGGATCCTCGGGAGTTCAGTGAAAAATGCGACAGGAGATCACCTCGGCGTGATCCATTCCCTGATGATCGATACGGCCTCGGGGCTGGTCACCTTCGGTGTCCTCTCTTCAGGCGGGATCATGGGCATAGGGGAGAAACTCTACCCGGTGCCATGGCAGGCGCTCTCCCGCGAGGCGAAAGAGGATGAATTCACCCTGAAGATCAAGAAAGAGACGCTTGAGACTGCTCCCAGTTTTGACAAGGGTCACTGGCCGAAATCCGACGACCTCGCATGGTTCGAGCGGGTGTACCACTTCTACGGGATCGAACCTGTCTGGGAGACGAAGGTCGCGTGAGAGGTGCGGAGGGGGCGTGAGCGCCCCCTGTCCTTCTGAGATTTTTCTTCCTTTTCTATCAGTCCTCACGGGAAGAGCAGGATCGTGACGCCGAGCCCGATGAAGTAGGCGAACGGGTAGAACCAGACCATCACCCGATCGATCCTCTCGGCAACCTCCTTCTGCTCGATGGTGGCGAGCCATTTCAGGTACAGGTTATAGATCACGACGAGGCCGCTGACCACGAAGGTGGTGATCAGCACCGAGTCCAGGAAGGTGCGGTAGCCGAGGCGCGGCAGGTCGCCTGCGATCGTGAAGTTGAAGGCGATGAAGAGGAGGAGGTTGGCGCTCGCCACGTCGGCCCTCTTCCCGTAGTCCCTGAGCAGGAAGGTCACCCAGGCAAGGAGAACCAGGATGAAGATCGGGGCGAAGATCCTGAGGATATAGTAGGTGAGGTGACGTTTTGCCTCGAAGTCGAAGGAAAACCGGGAGAAGGTATTCTCGATCCTGGAGGAGGTGATATTGGTCCAGTGCCGGGTGATGTACCACTCCTCCTCGCCGAGTTGCGTGCCGACGACGGTCCGCCCCTCCCAGTCGGCATAGAGGAAGTACTCCTCGGGGTACAGGGCGTCGATCCTGAGGAAGAAGTGCTGGGTGTCGAAGGGGAAGTCCCTGAAATTGAAGTCCGGCGCCTGGAGGGTCACCCAGAAGCGCTCGAAGTAGATGGCCCTGCCGTCGGGGAAGACCTGGATGAGCCTGTTCTGGGTCCAGCGGTTTCCCTGCTGATTGTTGATGGTGAACTCGGGCCACCGCGTCCCTTCGGCCTTGACAAAGTCTTCGATGCTCCGGTAGATCTTGAAGGGGCAGTGGCAGGTGTCGGGACTGAAGGCGAGGACGGGGTCTGTCCACGTGAACATGATGTTCGCGACGACCCCGTAGTTCTCGCTCTTCTGGTCGACGTCGGTGATCTGGTCCAGTTCGACGGCGGCCTTCACGATGATGGGCGGCTTGATGACCGTCCTGCCGCCGGGTTCGACGGTGTCGGTGAGGACGGCCGGTTCGTTGAGGCCGACGAGGAGGCGGTAGGTGCTGTTTGCCGCGGGGGCGGCCGCGGGGTTGCGGAGGACGGTCAGCCTGCTCCCCCGCGTCTCAGAGTCGATGGTGTACTGGAGAGATGCGTTTTTTCCCGGCGCAAGGAGGTTGGCGCTCCGGACGGGTTTGTCGCCGTAGTCGGCGAGGATGAGGACGGGGGCGATTTCGTCCGAGGTCGTCTCGATGAAGGCGTAGACGGTGTCGTCGGGGAAGAGGTCGGCAAGGATATAGAAGGTCGAGGTCCGGTTCGCCGAGAGCGTGCCCGTCACCTCGGCGACGCCGACGCGGCCCGTCAAACTGTCGGGGATGGCGATCCCGGCCTCTCGCGGGGGCGTGAGGTCGAGGGTGACCTGATAGTCGCCGAAGGTGTCCTCCATCGGGGTGCTGCCGGCGAGGAGGACATAATCGCCGCTTTCGAGGACCTTCCAGGTGAGGGCGGCGGCATATCCTGTCCCGCTGTCGTCGTCCCAGGCATAGAAGAGGTCGTCTGCGATCTCGGGGATGGCCACGAGGGGGTCTGTCGCACGGACCATGGCCGTCTCGACCGTCCAATCGTATCTCTCCCTGAACCCTTCCGCCAGCACCTCGGGCCCGCCGATGGCGATGAAGGGGTCGAGGTTTCCGGAGGTCCGGTTCATGGCGACGGTGAGGGTGTCGCCGGCCTCAAGATTAGGGAGGACGTAGATGGCGATCGTGTCGTTTTCGATCGTCCCGGTGAGAACCTGGACCTCGCCTTCGCCGTTCGTGGGCGCGCCCATGGCCGGAGGGACGGCCAGAAGTGCAAGGACCACGGCAAGGCAGACGATGAAACCGCGTATGGCCCTCAGGTCGGCCACGACACTCCCCCTGTCATGGGGAGAAGATACGGGGAGCGATATTAAAACTTATCTCTCTGCGGCGAGACCCCGAGACCATCGAAGACCTTCGAGGGCGACCGGAGGGTTTGAATCCCGGCATTCAAAGAAACGCCCAGAAAGTTCGATATGCTCCAGATGCTTATTCTTCGTAGACCTCTCTGGCGCTGAGCTGCCTGCCGTCTGCCAGGTGCTTGGCAGCACGGAGGATCAGCCAGGCCCGCCTGCGGACAAATCCCTCAAAGTCAGCTTTCAGTTTCTCATTCTTTTCAGCATCAGAGAGTCCTTCATAGCCACCATTGGCGAGTTCCTCGATGGGGATAAGGTGCGACTGCAGGCGTTCACGGACGATGGTTTCCGAGGTCCAGGCGTACCTATCCATCAGGTACTGGAGAGGGTCTTTGCGGCCGATCGCTATATTGGTCGTATCGGCGATGAGTGCGCAGTTCACGGCCAGGAAACTGGTGATCCCGGCCTCTTTCAGGAGAGCGTCGGGATATATATGATGGTAGTGCCGCTGCCCGATGGTACCGGCGTCGAGGCGCTCTCCGGTGGAGAAGTCGAGGGCCCCGAGCCTGCACGCGACCGCCAGCACGCCCCTACCCCTGATAGTCGCCCTTTTCGGCCACTCTGCCGACATGAGTTCCTCGACGTCCACGAGGGCGTGATCCGCGAAGATCGGGACATCACCGATACCGTAGGGGGATCCGTCTTCTTTGCGCTCGCCGGTGAGGATCCGCTTCAGCCCATTGAAATCGGCAAAAGCGCGGCTGGCTGCTGCGTTCTCATAGCGGTCGGTGAAGAAGGCGTGCCAGAGATATTTTCTGAGCAGGAGTTCGTCCTGCCCCCTCTTGTCACCGGACTCAGGGATATACGCATACAGGGCGGCGATCACGGCCAGAACGGCGTTGGTCGGCAACCTCTGCTCATCATAGATCCCTTCACCCCGCAGGAACCTGGCCATCCGATGCAGGCCTTCCGCCATCGTCTCCCAGTTCTCGACCATCCTTTTTTTGTTCATCTCCCATGCACCCCGCTGGTTCGGGAGGGTACCCTGCAGCAGGGCCGAGGTGGTGAGGATCTGGCTGGAGAGCGGGGCGTACAGGGCGACCTCGGGATATTTTCTGCCAAGGTCGGTCTCAAGGTCATGGAGGGACTGGCCCATGACGCTCTCCACCTCGGCGACGATGATATCATACTGGGAGAGCGGTTTGCTGTTGGTGTTCATGTTGATGAAGACGTTGAGGGCGATGGTTTTGTCGGTGTCTGCAGGGAGGGAGAGGTAAGGGAGGTTGTAGTTGGCAAGGGTCGCACGCAGATCCTTGATCCGGTCGCTGACCCGTTTCTTGAAGTCGTAGAACTTGCGGAGTTCCTCTTTTCCCTCGTCCGGTTCCATCGACCGTGTGGCGGCCTCGATCCAGTCGTCGATCTCCTGCTGGCGGTCTTCGGGGCAGAGGAGGTCGGTCGGGATCATGCCGCGTTCAAGGCACAGGGCCGGGTTGTCGCACCAGAGAGGGTAGCGAAGACCGTTTTTCTGGTAATAGCGGGTCCGGCAGAAGACAGAGCAGTCGTCCCGGTCTGCCTCACCATCGGTGCGGTCGAACTCTCTGAGATAGATATAGTAGGTCTCGCCCTCGTAGTTGTTGTGGAAGGCCCGCCAGAGGGCGGTGAGGCGCTGCTGCCCGTCAAGCAGGTGCTCGGTGACGCGGTTTGTCTTCTGTGGAGCGGTCTCTAGGTAGCGTGAGATGAACTGTTCCTCGTCGCCGACGTCGAGCACGAGGGTGATGCCCAGGGGGAGGTTGCGGATCACCATCTCCAGGAGGCTGCAGATGCGTTGCCGGTCCCAGGCCTCAAAACGCTGGAAACGCGGCAGTTTGATCTCGCCCCTCTTGACTTTGCCATACCAGTCCCCCAGATTCCTGTTACATGCTTCCATGATCCTCTCCGATATTTTTCGTCTCCTCAGACGGGTGCACGCACTCCGTCCTAGTCCGGAGTGTCATGCAGTTGTTCAACGGCATGCAGACGCCCAGAGAGCGCAGAAGGAGTGGTGGGAACATGCCGATCTCAATTTTAAGAACCATGAGACATATTTCTTCCGATTGTCTTCCCTGCCACGGATCTTCTGGCATCTGCTCTCGATGCCGAACGAATCCGATCAGAAAGGGGAAGCATCATCCTGCGGAGACCAGCACCGCCCACCGTGTCGTAAGATACCCCGCGACCGTGGCGACGGCGATGGTCGGGACGACGGTCCACTGGAGGACGACCATCGCCAGGAGGAGGACAACCACCCACGGCGCCTTCAGCACGGCGGCGGTCATGCCGGCCATGGCGGCGGGGACGGCAAGGGCGAGGGGTATCGATGGGACGAGGAGGCTTGCGGCCATCCCGAGGGTGCCACCGGCAAAGAAGAGCGGGAAGACGGGCCCGCCCTTGAAGACAGTGGCCATGCACCAGGTGCTGGCGAGGATCTTGACGCCGACGAGGGCGAGGAGCATGAGCCCGCCCATCGCCGCACCGTCGGCAAGGACCTCCCTGAACTCGGTCTGGCCTGAGAAGAGGACAACGGGGGCGATGCTCCCGAGGATGCCGAGGCCAGCACCGCCGATCACGCCCCTGAGGAGGGGACGGCCAGCGAAGGGGGAGAAGAGGCGACGGAAGATGTGGTAGGAGGAGATGAAGGCCACTCCTGCCGCGGCGCCGACGAGGCCGATGACGGCGGCGGTTACGAGGTCGAGGACCGCGAAGGAGTACAGGGGGACAGGATAGAGGGGGCCGGCAGGGCCGGTAAGGAGGACGTAAACGCCGAACCCCCCGAGGCTCCCGAGAATCCCGGCCGTCGAGAGGTCACGCACCCGCGTCTCCATGCCCCGCAGCCGGTCGCCGGCCGCGGTGCCCATGCCGCCGCCCATGTCGACGGCGGCCACCTCGGGCCCCAGACTGGCCCCGGCGACGAGGGAGAGATAGATCGCGAGCAGCCCGCCGGGGAGGTGCTCGGGCTCGAACCGGCCGGTCTTCTGGAATTCTGCGAGGGTCTCCTGGAGGAGGCCCACATGGTCGCCGAAGACATGCAGGCAGAGCCCGACAGCCAGCCCTCCGACGGTGGCGACGAGGAGAGTAAAGAAGGGAAGAGGCGGCGTGTCCGGCCAGACCAGTGCCGTTCCCACGCTCTGCACCGCAAGGAAGATTACCATCGCTCCCCCGGCGGCCACGGCGAGCAGGACGGCCGCGAGTGCGAAACGCAGGGATTCTCTGACGGCAGCGGGATCGTACGGTGTCATCGGCCAGGCCGGATCTTCCCTGTGCGGGGGAGGATATATAGGATGGGGGTGGCGAAAACAGGGACTCTGTTTCTTCAGCACACTCTCCTCGACCGGGAAAAGAGAGGTACGGGTCCAGTCCATGCCCGGCCTGTCAATCCCAGAAAGTCCGGGAAGATTCTGCTTCGAGGGGGGCAGGCCCTGTCCTGACCTGCGAGGAGCACCGGGGAAAAAGTCATCGGGTCTTTGTGCGTGCACTCCTTTTCTCGTGAAAGTTCTCTGCAACGGCTTACTGAGGTTCCGTGAAGTCCAGAACCAGGGCCGGCATCTCCTGAACTGTCCTGAGGTCACACCGGCCGCCACAGCGGGCGAACCGCCGGCGCCAGACCCTGATATGCGGCAGGTCGGCATGCAGGGCCCCGGATCGAATGGCAAGGGAGACGGTCCCGTCGGTCCTGAAGGCCGATACGGTGATCTCGTCCGCTCCCGCGGCAGCGAGATCCTCGATCACCCCGGTGAGCCCATCACAGAGTCTTTCCGGGCGCGTCAGCACCATCAGGGAGTCGGCGTCACGGACAAAGGTGATGCGAACCCCTTCGAAGAGGGGAAGATGGGCGATCCTCTGTGCAAGAGCGGACCTGAACGCCTTTTCATCCTCGGCAGCGGCGACGAGGCCCTCCTCAAGATGGGAGGAGTCAGCGAGGCGCTCGACGAACTCGGTCATCAGAGGGACGAGGTCGACCGGCACCGCAGGGTCGGGGGGGTCGAAGGCGCAGACCGTATGCAGACAATCGGTGAGCAGGCGACTGGCCCGGCGCACCAGGGACGTGTCCACGGCCGGGTCGCTGAACCCCTCCCCGAAGGCCCCTTCGATCTTCGCCGAGACCTGCACCGCTTTGAGGACGAACTGGATGTCGATCTTCCTGCCCTCCCTGAACTCTGTCGCGAAAGCGTCGAAGTCGGTGAGGAATGTGTCGATCTGGTCGGATTCGATGAGATCCTGGTACCTCTCCGCCTCTTCGACCTCGCCGAGGACTTCGAGATAATAGGAGAGATAATATATCCTGCCTGCGATGACCGGAAACAACCGGTTTGCCTCGGTGAGCATGTCCTGTGCGTAATCGACCGATTCGCGCAGTCGCTCGCTATCGAAGTTCCCGATCGCCTTCATGCGCCCCAGGTCGTCCTCAAGTTTCCCGAGGGCACGCAGGGCGGCGGGCGCCGTGATCTCCCGCCCATGGCCGTTCCAGCAGAGAGTGATCCCGCCATCGACCAGGATCTGGCGGACCCCCTGAATGGAGGTGAGCAGGGCATCGGGGTTCCAGCGGTGGAGCCCTGCGACACCCGGGTTTGCCGAGAAGAGGAGGTCGCCGATGAAGAGGTGTTCACCGACCTTGATGCAGATGGAGTCAGGGCTGTGCCCGGGGGTGGCGTAGACCGAGATCCGGTTTCCCGACGGAAAGGTGAGGCGGTCAACCGGAATGGCGGCATGCTCGTCGTGTTCACAGAGGATCGTCTCACCGTTTCCGAGGGCCACCTCGCGTTCGTCCTGTGCATGGAGGTGTCCATCGACCGGGAGGGGCTCGATCTCCCACCTGAAGATATTGGCGAGGGTCAGCATTTCATCTCCCGATTCGAGCGCCTCCGCCCCCGCGGCATGGGCGAAGACACGCACGCCCTTCCCCTCGATCCAGGACCGCCGTCGGATAGCCTGGAGGCAATGGTCGAGATGGCAGTGGGTGAGGAAGAGGCAGACCGGCCGGGGCCTCTCTGCGGTGAGTGCCTCGACCGTCGAGACGATGGTCTCCATCTGCGCCTCGTCGGCCCCGGTGTCGATGATGATGATCTCGCGCGCTGTCGCTATCAGATAGGCGTTTGAGCAGCAAACGTCCGGTCTCCTCGTCAGGGGAAGGATGCGTGCCCCCTCGATTCCCGGGATCTCCTGCCAGTCAGTTTCTGCCATCCGTGTCGTCAACTCCTCTGATATTTCGTTGTTCCTGATAATCAGGGCGTGCAGATGAATATATCTGCCTTTTTTCTCCGGATCACAAAAAGAATCTCCCGATGCGAGAGCGGAAGGGGAGATAACAGGTGGTGCGGCAGTACCGGGTCTTCCCGGTCGGTGCGACGGCATCGGGGCCGAGGATTTCATCGCCCCGGCGCCGGGGGCGAACAGGCGATTGGCCGCCTGAAACCCCCACGATTCGCGCTGATTTCCGCCCCCTTTCCCGGGCCATATTCCCTCTCCTCCCGGCACTCCCTCCCTTGCACCCTCTTCCTGCCGGAAACGCCCTTCAGGTCCCGGAGAAGAGGCCCCATTTCATTTCGAATGTCGAGAATAACCGGGAAATGGCAGATCTCGGAAAGAAGCCCATACCGCCCGGATCGAAGAGGGGAAAACGAAGAATAGGGGCCAGATTGACCGGATCAGGGGGGTGATCCCCCTCTCTCACCCTGGGCCAGGAAGGCGCCATTTGGGCCGGAGAAACCGAAGACCTCCCTTCCAGCCTGGAGAAAAGAGATCCCGTCGATCGCCATAGGCACGATCTTTCCTCTCCCGTACAAGGGCTGGAGAGATCTCAGGAAAAACCCCGGTCCAGCGTCTCCTGGCTCTCTTCGTTCAGCCCGATGACGTACACGGATTTTCCGTGCTGCTGGTAGCGGTGGATGACGCGGGTGACCGCCTCGACCCCGGACTGGTCCCAGATATGCGAGTGCGAGAAGTCGATCCTCACCTTCTCCGGGTCTCCGGCGTAGTCGAAGAGGTCCATAAAGGCCGACATCGTGCCGAAGAAGAGCTGGCCCTTCATGGTATAGACCTTGACGCCGTCCTCCCGCAGGGTAACGGTCGCCGAGATGACCGAGATATTCCACCCGAAGATGAGGGCGGCGAGGATGACGCCCGCGATGACGCCCTTGGCCAGGTCGTGCGTGGTGACGACGATGGCGACCGTGAGGAGCATGACCGCCGCGTCGCCTCCGGGGATCCTGGGCAGGTCACGGACCGACTGCCACTCGAAGGTGCCGACCGCGACCATGATCATGACGCCGACGAGGGCGGCCATCGGGATCCTGGCGACGACGTCGCCGAGGGCGACGATGAGAAAGATCAGGAAGAGGCCGGCGACGAGGGTGGAGAGCCGCCCTGAACCGCCTGACTTGACGTTGATCACAGACTGCCCGATCATGGCGCACCCGGCCATCCCGCCGAAGAAGCCGGCGACACAGTTGGCAAGCCCCTGCCCCCGCACCTCCCGGTCCTTGTCGCTCTCCGTCTCGGTCATCTCGTCGATGATCGAGGCGGTGAGGAGGGACTCGATGATCCCGACGATGACCAGCGTCACCGAGTACGGGAGGATGATCAGGAGGGTGTCGAGAGTCAGCGGGACGGCGGGGAGGTGGAAGGCCGGGAGTGTCCGCGTGATCTCGCCCATCCCGCCGACCGTGAGGACGTCGAGGTTCAGTGCGATGGCGGCGACTGTCGCCGCCACGATGGCGACGAGCGCCGGCGGGACGGCCGTGGTGAGGCGGGGGAGGAGGACGATGGTGGCGATGGTCGCCGCCGCGATGATGTAGACGACCGGAGAGGCCCCGATAAGGAAGGGAATCTGGGCCAGGAAGATGAGGATCGCGAGGGAGTTGACGAAGCCGAGCACGACCGAGTACGGGATGAACCTGATGAACCGCCCGACATTCAGGAGGCCGAGGGCAATCTGGATGATGCCGGTCAGGACAGTCGCCGCGAGAAGGTAGTCGAGCCCGTAGTCGCGGACCAGAACGACCATGACGAGGGCCATCGAGCCCGTGGCCGCGGAGATCATCCCGGGCCGTCCGCCGGCGAAGGCGATGACGACGGCGATGCAGAAGGAGGCGTAGAGCCCGACCATCGGGTCGACGCCGGCGATGATCGAGAAGGCGATCGCCTCGGGGATGAGGGCCAGGGCCACGGTCATCCCGGCCAGGGTGTCGCCGCGGATATTGGAGAGCCAGGTCTTTTTGAGCGCGGTAAAATTCGGGGTTATCTTTACATTCACGTCAGATCCTCTGGATATAGGGTATAGGGCAGGAGGCGTTCGGAGAGGGGTGCGGCCATGCCGTCGGTGGCATTATACATGGGCATCCACTGATTTCAAGGTATCCTGCCCGCACGGCCGGGAGGGGTTCCGGCATGGTTTTAACCCCGGAAGTTGCTCTGTACGGAACAGATACGTCGTGTCGCACTGTCCCGATGCGACCGGGAGGGCATGTGCGTCCCGACGCCGGCCAGTACAGAGTCCGAGGTTGTCATGTTTCATACGGTTCTTCTTGCAATAGACGGTTCAGAGAATGCCAGACGGGCGGCCGAGACCGCCACCGGCCTGGTCGCGGATCTGCCCGACTCGTCGCTCGCGGTGGTGTATGTCGCGGCCGTCCCGCCTTCCCAGTCCAGGATCGTGAGGGCGAACTTCGATGTCCACGCCCTCCTCGAAGAGGACGCACATGCGGTCGCCGGACCGGTCCTCGCCCTGATCGAGGGTGCGGGCGTTTCCTACACCCTGGAGGTCGGGATGGGCGACCCGGCGTCCGAGATCCTCGCGACCGCCGAGAAGGTCGGGGCCGACCTGCTCGTGATCGGGAGCCGCGGCCTTGGCGCCCTGAAAGGTGTCGTCCTTGGGAGCGTTAGCCAGAAGGTCGCTCAACTTGCGGCGTGCCCGGTGATGATCGTCAAGTAGGACCGGGACCTGACCTGAGGGGCGCCCCCACGCCTTCTCTTTTCAAGGCAGACCCGTATCAGGAGTTTTCGGGCCTGACTCATCCATAGTGCCCCCCTCTTCCGCAGGTCAGGTCGGCGTCGCGCAGGGCGGGTGTGCCTCTGGCAAGAGGTAGAAAAGCATAGAAAATTCGGACCAAAAATCGGATGCTGCCATGGGGATTCGAACCCCAGTCGTCGGCGTGAAAGGCCGACATGATTGGCCACTACACTATGGCAGCAGAAGTGCCATACTCTATATCCAGATAATGGTACTTAAACCTTCGGCAGGGCCCGGCCTCTCCATATTTATATCGCGGCCGGCCCACCGGCTACCGCCGATGATCTGGATCGCCCTCGCCCTCCTCGGGGCCCTCGCGCATGCGCTCTACTCCATCGCCGTCAAGCGCTACCTCCAGGACTACCGGCCCGCCCATCTCGCCGGTCGGGCCTTCCTCACAGGGGGACTGATCCTCCTCGCTCTCGCCTGCGCCCGGGGCCTGCCCGAGACCGGCCCCCTCTTCCTCCCGGCTCTCGCCGCCTCCTCGGCGCTCAACGCGGCGGCGGTCTGGCTCACCTACCGGGCGCTTGCAGAGACCGACATATCCCTTGCCGTCCCCATGCTCTCCCTCACTCCCATCTTCCTGGTCGGGCCATCGTACCTCCTCCTTGGTGAGGCGCCGGGCGCGGGGGGTGCCGCCGGCATCGTTCTCATTGTCGCGGGGTCATACGTCCTCGGAACAGGGGGAGGAGAGGGGGGCGTAGGCGTCCTCGCCCCTATCAGGGCGCTCTGGATGCGGCGGGGCACGGCGATGATGGCCGGTGTCGCCATCATCTACAGCCTCACCGCCACTCTGGACAAGGTCCTCATCCTTCAGTCAGACCCGTTCTTCGGCCTCGGCCTCGACCTCCTTGCCATCGGTGCGCTCTTCTGGGTTCTCATCCTCGCAAGTGGTGGAACGCCTGCCGGCCCGCCTCCGGCAGGGAGGGCCGTCGCCATCACCGGCGGCCTCCTCGCCTTTGAGATCCTCTCTGTCGGCCTCGCCCTCTCCCTCCAGATCGTGCCCTATGTCATCTCCGTGAAGAGGACGAGCATCCTCTTTGCCGTCGTCATCGGGGGATTTATTTTCAAGGAGGCCTCCCCCGGCCGCCGGTCGACCGCCACTGCGGTGATGGTCGTGGGGACGGTCTGCATCCTTCTGTTTTCGTGAAAAAAAGGGAAACCTACCGCCAGGTCACCCGCGCCTTCTCCCGACCGGGCAGGCGGGCATAGCGGTGCTTCGGATAGCCAAGGACCATCGCGGACTGCGGGAGATGTCCGTCCGGGAGGTTGAGCGCCGCCGCAAGGGCTGGCGAGGACATGAAAGCAGTCTGGAAGAAGCCGGCCCAGCAGGTGCCGAGACCGAAGGACGGAGCGGCGACTTCGAGCCATGTGAGGGCGATGATGCTGTCCGTAAAGGCAGACGGGTTCCACGCCTCGGCGTGGGCGACGACGAGGTGGGGAGCGCCCCGAAAGATGGGGTCCTCGCCGGCGTCCCATGCCCTGACAAGCGCCGGGAAGATGGGAGCGAGAGGGTGCTCAGCGCCGCTCTCCGCCATCTCCCGCATCCACTCGACAGTCAGTCCTGCCAGACGGCGCACCTCGGCCGGATCGTGGACGACAAGCCAGCGGACCGGCTGCCTGTTCGCGGCCGAGGGCGCGAACCTGACCACGTCCAGGAGGGCTTCGATCGTCTCCCGATCCACAGTCCGGTCTTCGTACCGGCGGATAGAACGGCGGTTCCTGAGATACGCAGCAAGGTCGGCCGGTGCGATCGCCGCCGAACCTTCGGTTAGATACTGCGGTCCCTCGGCCGGATACCCGGCCGATACCGCTCCGGTCGGGCACACGGCCACACAGTGACCGCAACGGATGCACGTCGCCTCGCGGCCGCGGACGAGCAGAGGGAGAGCTTTCGGGCGCTCCTGTATGATGGTGCCGAGCGGGCAGATCTCGGCACAGGTTCCGCACCGCGTGCAGGTATCTTCGTCAAAAGTGATCGGGGCTTCCATACTCATCGAACGGCATGAACCAATAAAAAAACTGCTGCGCGGGGAGTTGAGAGAGATCGCAGGAAAATTTTTCAGGGGGAATCCTGTTCTGGAGTGGGATGACAGCGGACTACAGCGAAGACCGATCCACTTCCTTCCCCACAATCGAGACCGGGAAACTGACACCCCTGGCCTGTGTATAGGAAAAGGCAGTGGATCGGTGCCCGTCTCCGGGGGGCTGCTGCCCCCCGGTCCCCCCGGTTAGGATAGGGGGCGGATGGTATCCCCTCTTAAGAATGCCTTGTTCGCCCCTCACGGGCCAATCTGGCATGGGAACGACCACCGGAGGTTCGAAAACCCCGTCAGCCGGAGAAAAAAAAGAGGCCGGAGACACCCTCAGTAGATGGGGGTGCCTTCCTTTCCGGTGACCGTGGAGAACCCGGCCATCAACTGCTTCGTGACCGGGCCGGGGATGCCGTTCCCGATAGCCCTGCCGTCGACCTTGACGATCGGGCCGATCTCGGCTGCCGTGCCGGTGACGAAGACCTCGTCGGCGGTGTAGACATCGAAGTAGCCGAGGTCGCGCTCCACGACGGTGAGGCCGAGGGAGGCAGCGACTTCGAGGACGACGTGCCTGGTGACGCCACGCAGGTTGTTCAGGGTGTGCGGGGTGATGAGGACGCCGTCCTTAATCAGGAAGAGGTTGTCGCCCGAGCCCTCGGTGATGTGGCCCTGGGGATCCAGGAAGATCGCCTCGTCCCCGCCCTTGTAGTTGGCCTCGATCTTGGCGAGGATATTGTTCAGGTAGTTGAGGCTCTTGACATTCGGCGGGAGAGCGTCACAGGCGTTCCTCCTGACCGAGACGGTGATCGCCGTCAGGCCCTTCTCGTAGAGGTCGCCGTACATCGCACCCCATCCGGTGGCGATGATGATCACGGTCGGCACGGCGCACTTGCGCGGGTCGAGGCCGAGGTCGCCCTTGCCGCGGGTGACGATCGGTCTGATATAGGCGTCCTTCAGGTTGTTCCGCCGCAGGACTTCAAGGAGCGCCTCCTTGAACTCTTCCTTCGTGATGGGAACCTTCAGGTCGATCGTCTTTGCCGAATCGTAGAGACGGTCGATGTGCTCATCCAGCCTGAAGACCCGGCCGTTGTAGGCGCGGATACCCTCGAAGACACCGTCCCCGTACAGGAGGCCGTGGTCGAAGACCGAAACCTTCGCCTCGGACTCGGGGACAAACTTCCCGTCAAGATAAATGATCATAAATTTCTATTGGGCCGGGAAGGTATAGTCTTTTACGGTCCTTCCTCCCCGTCCCGGCACTGCCTGACAAATCCTCTGATGAAACCGGCGCTGGCGACCGGGTGGAGGTGCGTGTAGCTGGCAAGGGTCCGGGCCTTCGTTGCCCCGTCTTTCTGTCCCACAATGCCGGTGCCCCGGGAGAGTTCGTAGGCGTAGCGGGTATCGGGGTCCAGGACGACTTCCGAGTAGTGGAACTCATGCCCCTTGAAAGGCCCGGCACCGAAGGGGGAGGCCTGGCCGGCGACCCCCTCAACATAGCCGAGGGTGCGGCGGGACGGCATCAGGCTCTTCCCTGAAAAGACCCCGCACATCTCGTACGACTCCTCGCGGTCACTCTCCTGCCAGCCCTTCCTCAGGACCAGGCTATCGGTGAGGTACATCAGCCCGCCGCACTCGGCAGAGATGGGGACGCCGTTCTTCGACACCTCGGCAAGGGCCTCCCGCGTGCGTGCGTTCGCCTCCAGGGCCGCGGCATGCATCTCAGGGTAGCCGCCGCCCAGGATATAGCCGTCGGCCTCCGGGAGGGGGTCGTGGACCGGGCTGAAGGTGGAGACCTCCGCGCCCTCGGCCCTGAGGACGTCGAAGAGGTCGTTGTAGTAGAAGGTGAAGGCCTCGTCATAGGCGACGGCCACCCGCACGTCGGCCTCGTGGGTCCGTACAAACGGCCCGACTTCGCCGGTGGGGCTGTACTCCTCCATCAAACCCTTGAGGGCGTCGAGGTCGACGTAGCCGCCGATCACCTCCTTCACCGCCTCGATGCGGTCGAGGAAGCCGCCGGTCTCCTGCCCCTCGCGGTAGGGGACGAGGCCGAGGTGGCGCATTGTCAGGCGCATCCCCTCGCTCTTCGGGATCGCCCCGACGACCGGGACGCCGCAGAAGTGCTCCACGGCCCTGACCGTCTTCTCCCTGTGGCCGGGACTCGATATGTTGTTCAGGATCACGCCCTTGATCCGCACGTCGGGATCGAAGGCGGCAAAGCCCTTCACGATCGCGGCGGCACTCCGGGTGATGCTCCGGGCGTCCACGACCAGGACGACAGGGAGGTCGAGGGCCTTCGCGACCGAGGCCGTGCTCCCGGCATCGCCGATCGCCTCCGCACCCTCGTAGAGGCCACGCACTCCCTCGACCAGGGCGATATCGGCACCCTTCGCCCCGTGCTCGAAGACGGCACGCATCTCTGCCGGTGTCATGACGAAGCTGTCCAGGTTCCGGCAGGGGCGACCGGTGACCGCAGTGAGATACGAGGGGTCGATGTAGTCCATCGCCACCTTGCAGGTCTGGACGACGGCGTCCTTCGATAGGAGGGTGGCGAGGGCGAGGGTGATGCTCGTCTTCCCGCTGCCCGACCGGTCGCCGGTAACGAGGAGGGCCTTCACGTTCACTCCTCCCCGGCGAGGCTCCGGAGCACCGCGCCGAACTCGCTCTCCACGACCG
>NZ_JAQVNX010000032.1 GCF_028702905.1 Methanofollis sp. | reverse complement strand
GCATCGACGTCGGTTCGTCGGCCACGATCAGTCTCGGCGCGAGCGAATAGATCCTGACCATCATCGCCCTCTGGATCTCGCCCCCCGACAACTGGTGGGGATACCGGGAGAACTGCTCGCGCCGCAGCCCGACCGCACGGATCAGGGGCATCAGATCCTGAAAAACTTCTTCCCGCTCGCGCTTCTGATGAAATGCCAGCGGTTCGGTCACGCTGTCGAAGAGTTTCCATTTCGGGTTCAGCGACACCTCGGGGTGCTGAAAGATCATCTGCATCCCCGGCCTGATCCGTGCAAGCGCCTTCCCCTTCAGGCCTGAGACCTCCGTACCCTCGAACCAGACGGATCCTCGTGTCGGGCGTTCCAGACCGAGGATGCACCTGCCAAGCGTCGACTTCCCGGACCCGCTCATCCCGAAGAACCCCATCGTCTTTCCCGGCTCAAGCGTAAAACTCACGTCCGAGAAGATGTCGCCGTGGCCGTACGTCTTGCGCAGATGCTCTACTCTGAGCAGTTCAGATGACACCGTACACCCCTCCTCTCTCTCTTCGTCCATCCCGGATGCACGGTTGCCCCCCTCTCGCAGGCACGATCGCACCGCTCATTGAAGTAACAGCCGTCCGGCAGATTCTCCAGGCCCGGCGTGGCGCCCGGCATCGGGACCATGCCGTTGCGGGGCAGCGCTCTGAGGAGTCCTTTCGTGTACGGATGCCAGGGGTCGGAGAAGACCTCATTGCACGGCCCGAACTCGACCATCTCCCCCGAGTACAGCACTCCCACCGAGTCGCCGATCATTCGTGCAAGATCCAGATCATGCGTGATCAGAAGAATCGATGCGTTCTCTTCCTCTTTCAGGGCGGACAGCACCTCCATCGTCACCTTCCGCGCCGCATAATCCAGACCTTTCGTCGGTTCGTCGGCAATCAGCAGGTGAGGATGGGACGCCACCGCAATGCCGGTCGTCACACGCTGCCGCATACCCCCGGAGAGTTCATGGGGGTACGACTCCGCCACGCGGTCCGGGTCGTCGAACCGCAGACCAGAAAGTATCCGCCTCACCTCTGCGTCCCGTCCGCTCTCCGGCCCCGTCATCACCTCCGCGACCTGCACCCCGTTTCTCATCAGGGGGTCGAGAGACCCTGACGGGTTCTGGGGGATCAGGGAAATCTCGCGTCCCCGGTATGCACAAAACGCGTCTTCCCCCATACCGAGCATCTCCTGCCCGAGATAACGGACACTCCCGCTCACCTGTGCAGAGGGAGGAAGAAGGTGGAGGACGGCCTGACCGATCACCGACTTTCCCGAACCCGTCTCTCCGACGAGGACACAGATCTCGTCGCTCTGTACGGAGAACGTGATCCCCTGCGACGCCCGTATCCCGCCGTACCTCGTCCGAAACGTCACGTTCAGGTCACTGACCTCGAGGACCGCGCTCATAATGTCGCCCCGCTCTCAGGCCCCTGATCTGTCGTTACATCGCGCAACCCTTCTCCGGCCACATTAAAGACCAGCGTCACCGCTGTGATCGCAAGTCCCGGCACAACCACGTTCAGGGGTGCAACCCGCATACAGTTCAGCCCCGCATTGATCATCGAACCCCACTCGGGCACCGACGGCGGTATGCCGAGGCCGAGGAAACTCAGCGTCGAGATCGTCAGGATCGTATGGCCGATATCCATCGTCGCCAGAATCACGACCGGCATGATCGCGTTGGGTATGATATGACGGGTGACGATCCACCACCCCGGCAGACCGGCCGCCCGTGCCGAGAGGACATAGTCCTGATTCTTCTCAGAGAGCACCTGTCCGCGCATCAGGCGGGCAAAAGACGCCCATTGCACCACCACCAGCATCAGCACCATATTCAGGACACCCGGCCCTATCAGGGTGATCAACGCAAGCGCCAGGATGATCGTCGGAAACGCCAGAAATACATCTATCACCCGTGCGACCACGTCGTCCACCCATCCGCCGCTGTATGCCGAGTAGCACCCGACCCCGGTCCCGATCACAAAGGTGAGGGCAATGGTGGCAAGTGCGATAGAGAGGGAAGTCTGCAGACCGCAGAGCGTTCTGCTGAAGAGATCCCGTCCCAGGTAGTCGGTGCCGAAGAGATGGTCCGCGGACGGCCCCTGATTTTTGTTGTACAGGTTCTGGGCGTTCGGATCCTGCGGTGCGATGAACGGCGCACATATGGCCAGCAGGAGGAAGAGACCGATCAGGCAGAACGCCGCAACAAGATGCGGGTGCTGCATGAAGCGGCCGTACCACTCCGCATCACGAATCCGGGCGGGCCCGCGCCGCTCTTCTTTCGTCGCATACCCTTCACTCATAGGTAATCCTCGGGTCGATGACATGGTACAGCAGGTCGATGACGAAGTTCACGATGAGGAACATGAAGACGATCACCATGATCGTGCTCTCGATCAGGACGGCGTCCCGTGCCGATATCGCCTTGAGCAGCAGACTCCCGAGTCCGGGCCAGGAAAAAATGGTCTCGATCACCACCGTTCCGGCAAGCAGGGAGCCAAACGACATCCCGACGACCGTCAGAACAGGGAGCAGGGCATTTCTGAAGGCGTGGTCGGCGATGACCCGCCGCGTGGGCAGTCCTTTCGCCCGGGCAAAGGTGATGAACGGTTTCTCCATGGTCTCGAGCAGACTCGTGCGCATGATCCTGGTGATCGACGCCGCCGAGTGAATCGCCAGGGCGAATGCCGGCAGGACCAGGAATTCTATCCCGCCGTATCCTGCAACAGGGGTTATATCCAGCCAGATGCTGAAGACCAGGATCAGCATCACCGCGACCCAGAAGGAAGGCATGGAGACGGAGAAGATCGAGGCCAGGCGGATGATCCAGTCCGAGATCCTGCCCTGGCGAAGGGCCGAACAGATGCCGAGCGGCAACCCGATGAGGAGGGATAGGGCAACCGCCGCTGCCGCCAGCATCAGCGTCGGGGGGAGGGCGTTCTTCAGCAACCTGGTCACCGGTTTGTTGAAGAGGAACGAATACCCGAGGTCGCCGTGGAGCATTCCGCCCACCCATGCAAGGTACTGTTCCATCAGGGGCCTGTTCAGATCGTAGCGTTCCGAGATCTCCGCCACCATCTCGGGAGGAGCCGCCTCTTCAAGGCCGACAAAAATATGTTTGGTCAGGATCTCGGCGGGTTCGCCGGGAATTGCGTTCACCACGACGAACGTGAACATGGAGGCAATGACCAGCGTAAGCAGAAGATAGCCTATCCGTTTGATGATATAATGGTGCATATCTCCCAGATCCAGAATGTACGATCTACTCGACTTTTCTGCCGGAGATCAGGTAATATGACGTGCTGGCGACGATCTTCCGATACCAGGGAAGACGTCTCCGCTGATTTTCCCGAATGTTCATGAGGTTCAGTGCGGCAATCCGGGTGAAGCCCGCATCGGCAAGGTACCGCCTCGCCGCGTCTTCAGGCACGCCACCGCGGTTGGGGAGCACCTCCCTGACGCCGGGATCATATCCCTTCTCCCCGTGCGGGTGCGGGTCCAGGAGACCGGCAAGGGTGTCGCTGATCCGGCGCTTCACCCGCGTCCCGAATCGCCCGTCGTCCCAGACGCCGTCGACGACCATCACCATGCCGCCGGGTTTCAGCACCCGGTACCAGTTCGCAAGTGCGGTGTCGGGGTGGGGGAGCGTCCAGAGCAGGTGCCTGTTCACGACGACGTCGAAACTTCCGGGTTCGAATGGGGGATCTTCCGCATCGCCGACCTGAAATGCCATCGAAAGGTTCTGCTTCGCCGCCTTCTCCTCTCCGACCTGCATCATTCCCTTCGAAAGATCGATGCCGGTGACGTCATGCCCCATCTCAGCAAGCACCAGTCCCATCGCCCCGGTGCCGCACCCGACGTCCAGAACGCGGAGGTCCCGATCGCCCGGAAGGACGGATGAAAATGCTGCTTTCCAGAGTCCTTTCTCTTCATCGGTCTGGATCCCGTGCGAGACATGAGTGTCGTAATATCCGGCTTCATCATCCCAGGTACGACCGATCTTTGATTTTATCGTGGCATCGTCCATGGTTTTTTGCTCCTCTCATGCAGAAAAAAAGGCGCGTTCATGACGAGATGGTCATGAACGGGTCGATACGGTAGTCGTGTGCGGTCGGATCGAACTTGTAGCCTTTTACGTCATCCTTCATGGCGACGGCAACGCCATAGTAGGCGATATTGATCGTCGGGAGGTCGTCGTAGACGATTCCCTCGATCTGGCGGAAGTGGTCGTACCGCTCATTGATGTCCGAGATCCGGTGGCCGTCCAGGATCATCTGATCGATCACCGGGTTGCTGTACCCTGCCGTGTTCCCCGGACTTGCCGTGGTGTACCAACTCTTGAGCACGTACTCGGGGTCGGGGACCATCGCGAGGTTTGCCGCAATGAGGTACAGGTCCCAATCGCCGTCCTTCATAATCGGGGCCAGGGCGCTGTACTCCATACAGGCCTCCTCGGTCTCGATACCGGCCGATTTGAGGTTTGCAGAGATCGCTTCGAGCATCGGCGGCAGTCCAGGACGCTCGGTGTAGGTCAGGATCTTGAGTTTCAGGTTCTTCCCGTCCTTGTCGACGAACCCATCGCCGTCCGTGTCGGTCCATCCCGCATCGGCAAGGTACTGCTTTGCAAGCGCCGGGTCGTAGGTGTAGGGCTTCAGGGTGGTGTTCGACCAGGCCATGGTCGGAAGGAAGACGCCACCGGCCGGACTCCCTACCCCGTAGAGGACATGCTCAACGATTCCGTCCCGGTCGATTGCGTGGGATATTGCCTTGCGGATATTCTTATCGTTCATCGTCGGGTGTTTCAGGTTCACGTCGAGTTTGTAAACCCGCGGCGTGTCGTACTTCTCCACATGGATGCCGTCGATCGCATCCAGGCGGTCGGCTTCGCTGTAGGGCGGGTCGACGGTGAAGTCGACGTCTCCCTTCTCGATAATCATGGCGCGGGTTTCCGGGCTCTCGTAACTGCGGAGGATCATCCTGTCGAGGCCGGGCTTTCCGCCCCACCAATCGTCGTTCTTCACGACAACAGTCTCACCGGTCTGTTCGTTGAAGGACTCGAGCTTCATTGGGCCTGTCCCGATCGGTTTGACGAATTTCCCGAAGGCGTCATACGAGTCGGGGTGGATGATTGCCGTGTCAGGGTGATGCAGCGTTCCCGGCACAAGCGGGTTCAACGTGTTCGTGTGGATGCGGATCGTATAGCGGTCCACGACGTCGCATGACTTGTAGTCGAGCAGTGCTGCGATGTTGGGGGATCTATTGGCAGCCTGGTCCAGTGAAAACTTCACGCTCTCGGCGGTCATCTCCTTTCCATTGTGGAACCGCACTCCCTTTCTGAGGTCGAACTCCCAGGTCGTGTCATTGACCTGCCGCCAGTCGGTGGCAAGGTTTGGTACAAGGTTGAAATTGGCGTCTGCTGCGACAAGGGTCTCGGTCACAATTGCTTTTTCCGTGATGAAGGTGCCTCCGTCGTGCCCTTCTCCGGGATTGATCGACGAGACGCGCCACATCTCCCCGACGACAAGGGTTTTTCCAGGATCTGATCCTGAAGATACGTTCGATGTACACCCGGCGGCCAGCATGCCAGTCACCAGGACAAGAATGAGGAAGAGTCCGTATGTTTTTCTCATCATTTTCCCTCGAAATTTCTCAACTCTGTCCATGTGGCGATGTGTGCTTGAAATGCCGTCTTTAAGGTAATATTGGCGGCATCACGATGTCGACAGAGCATTGTTTCTTTTGAGGGCCACGGGACTTAAATATTACTAAATCTTGTACTGGTGGCACGGGGTATCAGACACTACAATAAAAATTCTACCGGGTGCACACGCATTATCAAATTGGTATTGTCGTCGGGGGTGGAAGGGGCAGGCATTTTCCTGAAAACGGTCATCTCTGTTGGAGTGTGGTGCTCGCGCTCTTCGAAGACCACCGGAGAATCTGCAGCCACAATGCTATTCGGGGTCAAGCCTGCACTGGTTGTCGTCTGGTTCGTGTTTGAATCGGACGAATAAGAGTTGAAAGATAGGGAGGATGTCTCTCACTCCCCACCAAAGACCTTCCTCTTCAGTATCTCGTACGCCTCCTCCGCGATCTCCCTGACATCCTCGTCACGATCTCGCATCGCCGCAAGAAGAGACCTCTGCCCCCGCATGTCGCCGAGCTGCCCGAGGGCCCATGCCGCCTTCTTCCGCACCCGCGGGTCGGGGTCGTCCATGACGGCGATGAGGGGTTCGACCGCCCTTCTGTCCCCGAGCCTGCCGAGGGCGTCCGCGGCACCCCACCGATATTCAGGCCTCTCATGGGTGAGGTTCTGGAGAAACTCCTCCACCATCCTCTCGTGCTCCGCGGCACGCCGTGCGTCGCCCTCTCCGGCCATACCCCCCCTGTGCGCGGATCAGGAAGAACTCTTATGGTCGCCCGCACTATGGAACAGGGAGGAAAAGTCATGGGAGACCATCCAGAAGGAGCAAAGGTCGTCCTCCACACGACGATGGGCGACATCACCATCCAGTTGTTTGCCGACATGCCGATCACCGCCGGCAACTTTGAAAAACTGGTGAAAGAAGGGTTCTACGACGGCGTTATCTTCCACCGGGTCATCCCCAACTTCATGATCCAGGGCGGCGACCCGACCGGCACCGGCATGGGCGGGCCAGGCTACACGATCCCCGACGAGTTCACGCCCTCGAACAGGAACGACCGCGGCACCATCTCGATGGCGAATGCCGGCCCGAACACCGGGGGAAGTCAGTTCTTCATCAACCTGGTGAACAACAACTATCTCGACCGCATGCACCCGGCCTTCGGGAAGGTCGTCGAGGGGATGGAGGTCGTCGACGCCATCGGAAATGCGAGGACCGACCGTCAGGACCGGCCTGTCCCCGAGGTCAGGATCACGAAGGCAGAGGTTCTCTGAACCCTGCCCCGTCTCTTTTTATTCCTCTCCCACGACGTCGAACCAGACCGGGTCCCGGCAGTTCACCGGGCCGGTATAGTTGATAGTGATCTCCTCGCCCGCCCTGATGCGCCGGCAGGCCGCGACCGTGATCGTGCCGGCGGCGAAGTCCCGGCGGTGGTCGGCGTTCGGGTGGTATGAGTGGTTGTACAGCGAACCGTAGCCGAGGGCGACCGCACAGGCCCGCTCCCCCTCTCCCCACCCGAAGTAGTAGTTGAAGAAGTTTGTCTGGTCGATGAGACCCTCATCCCCGGCGCCTGCCGAGACGATCACCGGGCAGACCTCGATCACCTCGCCGCGCAGGAAGTCCCTTGCGGCAAAGACACCGCGGCCCCGCCCTGCCGTCTCTCCGACGACGATATCGGGGGGGTGGATCTGGCCTTCGATATCCGCGCCTTCGGCGCCGTCATGCAGTCTCACCGACGACACTATAGAAGAGGTGGATGCGCCCTCCTCTGTCTCTGCATCTGCCATATCTGATCAGGTGGCATGGCAAGGGAGATGAAGGTTCTTCCCCTGTCCTCATACTCAGGTTTATTATCCGCGATTCTGAATTTATACAGATATATGGACGTCAATTTCAAGCGTTACGGGCTCTACCTCATCAGGTGGCAACTCTCGACTCCCCTCCTCGCCGGCGTGCTGATCCTCCTCTCCACGATGGACCCCATCACCGCCACCATCATCGCCAACTTCATCGGTGGTCTCATCTTCTTCTGGGTGGATCGCTTCATCTTCACCTCCAAGGCCCTCGCCGCCCAGTGGGAAGTAAAGGAGAATATCAGGTGCGTGGACTGTGGAAAGGTCTGCCGCGGATACCGCCTTGTCATGACCTCCAACTATGACCGGACAGACGACGGCGCCCCTGAGTTCAGGTGCGAGGCCTGCTCCGAGAAAAAGACGAAAGAACTGAGAGAACGCGGCATCGACCTTTAAGTTCAGGACCCGGAGAAACCTTCGCGTAGAGTGATCGCTTCCTGGAGAGGTCACTGTAGAATTCCCGCTCTGGAATGCCGATATCAATCTCAATATGAGGGTTCTCCAGAGCCCGGATCCGGACGATTTCCAGCCCCGCTCCCTCCCCCTCCCCGGCACCTGAGGGGGCGGGAGAAGGGAATCATTACTCCCAATCATATCGGCGGCCAGAGGGCGTTGAGTCCTGCCGGATTTCAGCCTGTTTTGCCCACGGCCCCCGGTATGCCCGGATCGCAGGATCTCCCCGATATAGCCCCGAATGGGAGGTGTGATCCCCTGATCGGGGGCATATACAGACGTATTTTACCCGGGCGTGTTCACCAGGGCCACACACCCACATTCGGACCTGCAGGCACCGCAGGGATAGGATCCGGGGATTTCTCCAGAGCCAAACTTCATTTTTTGTTCGGTCGGCTCTGGAGAAACCCTCCTGCTCTGGTCGCCCCTCTGATCCAGGAAGAGATATAACGCTGTTCTCACAATCGAGCCCGGGGTCAATCAAAGATTTTTCAAATTTCCTCTGGTCACACCTCGATGACCTGGCCCCCCGGCAAACACCACTATGATGGAAAGACACACGCCCATGCCGGCAGAGGAAGATGCCCCTCTTCTTTTTCCTGATCCCCTCCGGCGCGCTCCGCGCAAAACCCTCTGGAATGCCCATGGAATACGGTTCGCCGGGAGGATCTTCCGTTGCGCTCCGACAATCTTTATCCCTCGCATGACAGATCTGAGAATATCTGATCAGGATAGGAGGTGAGTCCTCTATGACCTATGAGACCCAGAAGCGCTCCTCGTCCAGGGGTAAGAAGGACGCGGATGTCAAGACAGAAGCTGCGCCGGTGAAGAAGAGCACCAGGTCCAACCGGCTCTGAACAGGTGGGCAGGCACACCTGCCCTTCTCACACCCCCCTTTCACGCACCCTGCGATGGCCCTATATCCCCGGACCATCCACGTTTCAGGGTGGAATATTTTGATCTCATCTCGATCTCGACGAGTGGCATGGCCATCATGAACCCCACGACACCTGAAAAGGTGGTCAGTGCCGGTGAGGTGGCCGGCCTCTCCGCCGATGACCGGGTTGTGGAATTCGGTTGCGGTTACGGGACGATCCTTGCTCTCTGGGGGAAGAGGTTCGGGATCGCCGGGCGCGGCCTTGACATCAGGGAGGACGCCTGCCGGCGGGCCGCGGCCCTCCTCGCAAAGGAGGGGCTCTCCCCGCGGATCGGGATCGACCTGGCCGACGTGCGGGACGAGACGCCCGACCGCCCGTACGACTGTGCGGCCTGCATCGGTTCTTCCCACATCTGGGGCGGCTTTGCCGGTGCCCTTGAGGCGATGAGCGAGTGGCTTGAGCCCGACGGCAGGATCGTCATCGGCGAGAGGTACTGGGCGCGGGACAACGTCCCCCCTGAGTTTGCCCGGGAGTGGCGCGACGTCCTCACCGAGTACGAGATCTTTCAGGCGGCACGGGACGCGGGCTTCGATGTCGCGGCCATCTTCCGGGCGTCGCCCGACGACTGGGACGCCTACGAGTCGGGCAACTGGCAGGGGCTCCTTGCCTGGCTGCGCGACCACCCCGACGACACGGACGCCGACGAAGTGCGCGAGTACCTCTACCGTATCCAGGACGAGTACGCCGCCTACGGGCGGGAGTACATGGGTTTTGCCGTCTATGTCCTCGTCCCGTCCTGAGGACCCCCGACATTTATTGCCGCGGTCCTCCCATTGATCTCCAGATATGGAGGCCCAGAAAGAGAAGATCTCCTTCGTCGCCCGCATGCCCGACCGTCCCGGCGCCCTTCACCGGGCGGCCGGGATCATCATGCGGCACGGCGGGAACATCAACCGCATCCAGTACAGCAGGTGTATCGACCCATCCACCGTTTTTCTTGAGGTAACGGCATATCCCGAGGCACATGTCGCCATCAGGAACGACCTCGCCGCCATCGGCTATCTCCAGACCCACCTCCCGGGCCTGAGTTTCCTGCGTTTCCACGTCACCCTTCCCCATGTTCCCGGCGCACTCTCCGCGTTCCTTGACCTGACGACGACCGTCGGCGCCAATATCGCGCACGTCGACTTCGACGACACGGGGAGCCATCCCGACCGCCTGACCCTCGCCCTCAGCCTGGAGGAGAGCGGGAGGGTCGACGCCCTCCTCAACAGCCTGAAGTCGCAATACCCGATCGAGATCCTGGAGTACGACCAGACAGGCGACACACTCGACGAGACCGTCTTCTATATCTGGTTCGCCCAGCGTCTGCGGCAGCTGACCGGGCAGGCCGGGGACGACTTCCTCCTCCGCCTCCTCGGCGACATGAACCACATCGCCCAGGACCTCGCCGCCCGCGGCGCCGACCCGCGACAGGTCTTCGCGAGCATTCTACAGACCGGCGAGAGCCTGAACCGGACCTGCGGCGACGGATTCTACGCCGACGTCCAGCGAGTCAGGGTGACCCCGGAGATGGAACTCTTCTGCTTCCAGCTCCCTGGCGGGGGCAGCATCTACGTCTTCGAGACCCCTGACGAGACCATGATGGTCGACACCGGCTACGGCATCTACTACCCCGACGTCCTCGGGATGTTCAGGCACTATGGCATCGGCGACGGCACGAAACTGAGGAGGGTGGTGATCACCCATGCCGACGCCGACCACTGCGGTGCGGGCGGCTTCTACGACGCCCCGGCGTACATGCACCCCGGCACCCTGGCCGTCATCGAGACCTCTGACCGCGCCTACGGCTCCCCTGCCGAGGGTTCGGTCCTGGAGACCGTCTATACGACGATGATCAACCTCTTCTCTCGTTTCAACCCGCCGAAGGACTTCACCCTCTTCGGCGGCCCGACAGGCGAGGTGCGGGGGATCTTCCCGGTCCTTGAGCGGTTCACCTTCGGCGGCAGGACCTTCGAGGTGCTGGAGAGCCTCGGCGGCCACGTCCACGGCCTGGTCTACCTCTTCTGTCCCGAGGAGGGCATCCTCCTCACGAGCGACACGGTGATCAACTTCGGCAGCCTCACCGAGGAGAGGAGGGTCTACAACTCCCTCGCCGACTTTCTGGTCACCTCGGTGAACGTGGACTCGGGCAGGGCCAGAGAGGAGAGGCACGCCCTCCTCGACATTGCCGCCGCGGTGGACCGCGACCTCGCCGCGCAGGGGAAGCGCTGTATCATCTGCGGCGGCCACGGTGCGGTCTCCGTCCTTGAGGACGGCAAATTGAAGGTCTTCGGGGAGGTCGAACACTACACCCCGACAGGAAAAAAGGGAGACGAGACGGTCACTTCCTGATCTTCTCGATCATCTCCTCGACCTCTTCTGTCCCTTTTGCGTAATATCCCTCCTCCTCGGGCGAGAGTTCCTTCAGGAGACGGAGAAACTCTCCCGCATGGACGATCTCCTCCCCGGCGATGTCGAGGAGGACCGCCTGTGCGAGTGTGTTGTCCGTGGACTCTGCAAGCTGCTGGTAGAGCTGGACCGCCTCGTACTCCGCCGAGACCATGAAGCGGATCGCGCGGACGAGTTCGGCATCGGTCAGCTTCCGGCCGTATGCGGTGCCTGCAAACGGGTTGCCAAATTCCGGCATATCATTTCCTCCGACCAACTCCTCTGCCGGGAGCGTGATAAAGGCATCGCATCGGATCTGGAGAGGTCGTCATGTGCGGGGTCGGTTTATTCGCCGATTCCTGGAGATGACGGATGTATCTGCCGTGTTCCCACAATAGAGGCCGAGGGTGGTTCTATGAAAAAGAGGGTGTGTAGATATTTTGTTCTGAAGGACCTGTGCCGGGGGACTACGCCCCCGGACCCCCGCTCAGGATAGGCGGAGATACGGCATTCTCCCTCCTCTGGATGCTATTGTTCACTCTTCCCCGGTCCTATCCTAAATGGGGGTCCGGGGGCAACGAGCGATAGCGAGTTCGAGAAGGTCGAAGACCTTCGAAGAGCCCCCGGTCTCGATTGGGGGGAAGGCAGCGGCTTCTCTGCGGAAGACTATGCCTCCGCTCTTTCGCTCTGGATAGGACCGACGAAGAGCGAAAAATATCTGGATGGCCCCACCCGCAGGAACTCCAGAAAAGAAATTTCCAGACCCCTCCCCTCATCTGATCTCGATCCTCTTCCCCATCACCATGTAGTGGATCTTCTCGGCCATCGTGCAGCAGTGGTCACCGCACCTTTCGAGATACCGTGCCACCATCACATAGTCCATGCACCTCTCGATGTTCTTCGGGTCCTCCATCATGTAGGTGACCCCCTCCCTGAAGACCGAGTACCTGAGGTCGTCCACGCAGTCGTCCCTCTCGGAGAAGGTGGCGAGCGGGGCGATGTCCCCCTGTTCGTAGGCGCGGAGGGTGTCGTCGACCATCGAGAAGACCATCTCGGCCATGTACGGGAGGTTGAGCATCCGCCCGAGGTGGCCGGATGCGGCGAACTCCGGGACGAGCATGGCGATGTCCTTCCCGTACCGTCCGATGCGGTAGAGGGCGTCGTTCATCTTGAGGGTGCAGGCGATCACCCTGAGGTCCTTTGCCATCGGCTGGTACAGGGCGATGAGGGTGAGCAGGCGCTCGTCGAAGTGGTCGGAGAGTTCTGCAAGGTGGGTTTTCCGCTGGAGGACCGCGTCCGCGAGGTCCGTGTCCCCGTCCTTCAGCGCCCTGAAGGCGTCCTTCAGCATGTCCGCTGAAAACTGTCCGTATTCGATGAACTCCCCTCTCAGGGCCTTCAGTTCGTCATGAAACTTCTCGCTCATCCTTTCACCTATCCGAAACGGCCGGTCACATAGTTCTCTGTCAGTCTGTTCTTCGGGGCCTCGAAGATCTGGGTCGTCTCGCCGAACTCCACGAGTTCGCCGAGGTACATAAACCCGGTGTAGTCGCTTGCCTGCGCCGCCTGCTGCATGCTGTGCGTGACGATGATCACCGTGTAGCGCGTCTTCAGGTCCTCGATCAGGGCCTCGATCTTTGCCGTGGCGATCGGGTCGAGGGCCGAGCAGGGTTCGTCCATCAGGATCACCTCGGGCTCGACCGCGAGGGTGCGGGCGATGCAGAGGCGCTGCTGCTGCCCCCCGGAGAGGCCAATGGCCGAGGAGTGGAGACGGTCCTTCACCTCCTCCCAGAGGGCGGCGTCGCGGAGGCTCTTCTCCACGATCGCGTCGAGGGCCTTCGCGTCCCTGATGCCGTGGACCCTCGGGCCATATGCGACATTCTCGTAGATCGACTTCGGGAAGGGGTTCGGTTTCTGGAAGACCATCCCGATCCTCTTCCTGATCGCGACGACGTCGGCCTGAGGAGAGGTGATATCCTCACCTGCGAAGAGGATCTCCCCCTCGATCCTGACATTCTCGACCAGGTCGTTCATCCGGTTGAAACATCGGAGGAGGGAGGACTTCCCGCACCCCGAGGGGCCGATGAGGGCGGTCACCCTCTTCGGCGCGATATCGATCGTTATCTCCTTCAGGGCATGACTCTCCCCGTAGTAGAGGTTGAGGTTTCTGGCCGAGAGGATTGCAGTCTCTGTCATGTTACCATCTGACATTCTTCTGGTAGTGATTTCTCAGGGCGATAGCGGCGGCATAGATCCCGACGACGAGGATGAGGAGGACGAGGGCGGTGCCGTACTGGTTCGTCTCCGCGCCCGGGACATTTGTCGTGAGGATGAAGAGGTGATACGGGAGGGCCATCACCGGTTCGAAGACCGATGTCGGCAGGAAGCGCTTCGAGAAGACGACCGCCGTGAAGAGGATCGGCGCCGTCTCGCCGGCGGCCCGCCCGATCGAGAGGATCGTGCCGGTGAGGATGCCGGGGAGGGCCGGGGGCAGGACGACCTGCCTGATCGTCTGCCAGCGCGTGGCGCCGAGTGCGAGGCTCCCCTCCCGTATCGCCATCGGGACGGTCTTCAGGGCCTCTTCTGTCGTCCTGATGACCGTCGGCAGGATCATGAGCCCGAGAGTGACCATGCCCGCGAGGAGGGAGACACCGAAGTTGAGGAAGAGGACGAGGAATGTAAAGCCGAAGAGGCCGAAGACGATCGAGGGCATGCCGTTCAGGAGGTCGATCCCGCTCCTGATGAGCGCGGTGACGCGGCCGCTGCGGGTGTACTCGGTGAGGTAGACAGCCGCCCCGATCCCGATCGGGAGGGCGAAGAGGATGGCGCCGCCGACAAGGCAGAGGGTCCCGACGATCGCCGGGAAGATCCCGCCTGCCCGCCCGAGGTCGCGGGGCGCCTGGGTGAGGAACTCCCAGGAGAGGGCCGGGAGGCCGTTGACAACGATGAAGAGGAGGATAATCCCGAGGATGAAGAGAACGATCCCGATCGCCGCCCAGAGAGTGGAGAAGGCGATTTTCTCGGCGGTCGCCGGGGAGACGTGGTTACGGGCAAGGGAGACCGCCGCCGCAACGAGGAGGACCGCGAGGGCCGGGACCGGCGGGAGGACGGCGAAGATGACTGCCGCGGCCGCAAGGACAGCGATGACGGAGAGGACTCTCTTCACCTGCCGCCTGTCCGCTCCCGGGAACGCGGCGCCCTGCCCTGCCCTGATCCGCGCCATGATCCAGAGGGCGGCGAGGTTCACGACAAGGGTGATGACGAGGAGCACCACCGCCACCCCGAAGAGGGCGTGGTAGTGGAGGGACCCGACAGCCACCTCGCCCATCTCGATACCGAGGGTGCCGGTGAGGGTGCGGACAGGGGAGAGGACATTGGTGATGGGGTCCGGGATGATGGCGGCGTTCCCTGTCACCATCATGACGGCCATCGTCTCGCCGATGGCGCGGCCCAGGCCCAGGATCACCGCCGCCGTGATCCCGGAGAGGGCCGACGGGACAAGGACGCGGCTGATCGTCTGCCAGCGTGTGGCGCCGAGTGCGAGGCTCCCCTCCCGGTAGGCGCGGGGCACCGTGCTCAGGGCGTCTTCGGAGACCGAGACGATCGTCGGGAGGGCCATGATGCCGAGGAGGATGGACCCGGCAAGCCAGCTCTCCCCTGACGGCACGTCGAAGGAGATGCGGAGCCAGTCGGTGAGGATCACCAGGCCGAAAAAGCCGTACACGACCGAGGGGATACCGGCGAGGAGTTCGATGGCCGGTTTTACGACGGCCTTCACGCGGGGCGGGGCGAGTTCTGCAAGACAGACCGCGCTCCCGATGCCGAGGGGCACGGCGATGGCCACCGCTCCGAGGGTGACGAGGAGCGTCCCGACGATGAGGGGCCAGGCGCCGTACGACGGGGTCGCGCCGGTGGGGTTCCAGGTCTCCCCGAAGACGAATTCGACGATGCCGACGGTCTCGAAGACGGGGAGGGCGTCACGGAGGAGAAAGAGGAGGATGAAAAAGACTGTGAGTGTGGCGACGGAGGCCGCGGTCAGCCAGATGAGGCCGATGGCTCTCTCCTTCACCATGGCAAGCCTGTTCCCTGAGGGGAAGGCGTTGCGTGCTGCCTGAAGATGACTGTTCATGCTGGTGCTTCACCTCATGGGAGAGAGGAAGGGTAGAAATTTCCTGTCCCGTCTCCCTGCCGATCAGGCGACCGGGACAAAGCCCTCTTCTTCGACGATTTTCTGCCCTTCAGGACTCACGATGAAGTCGAGGTACTCTTTCGCAAGGCCGGAGGCCTCGCCCTTCGTGAACATGTTGAGGGAACGGGCGATCGGGTAGTCCCCGCTGACGACGGCGGCGACTGTCGGTTTGACGGCCGTGCCGTTCACATCGACCTTCAGCGCCTTCACCGTGGGGTCGATGTACCCGAGGCCGACATAGCCGATGGCGCCCGGCGTCTGGGCGATGGTCTGCTTCACCGCACCGTTCGAGTTCTTCTCAAGCTGGCTGGGAACGAAGTCCTCCTTGTTCATGACGGCCTCCTGGAAGAACTCGCGGGTGCCTGAGGCGCTGTCCCTGCCGACGACGACGACCGCCATGTCAGGGCCGCCGAGTTCCTTCCAGTTCGTGATGGCGCCCTGGTAGATCGCCTTCACCTGTGCGGTGGTGACTGTCTCCACGGTGTTCGCGGGGTGGACGATCACGGCGATCCCGTCCTTCGCCACGACGTGCTGGACCAGGTCGGGATATTTCTCTTTCTCCGAATCCTTCAGGTCGCGGGAGGCCATGCCGATATCGGCGGTGCCCTCGCCGACGGCCTGGACGCCGACACTGGAACCGCCGCCGCTCACCTGGATGTCAGCCTGCAGGTCTGTATCCATGTACGCCTCGGCCGCCTTCTGGGCGACAGGGAGGACGGTCGTGGAGCCGGTGACCGAGAGGCTCTCCGGTGTCGTGTCGCCTCCGCCGCCCGTGCAGCCGGAGAAGAGGGTCGCAATCAGGAGAAGTGCCAGGAGAGGCACGGCAAGGAAGAGTGTCTTGCTGTTTTTCACGGTGTTTCACCATGAGTAAAAGGCTGGCCACAGGATATAATCGGTTCCGAATGATACTATATCGAGCGATATATTCGGTAGAGAGTATGTCTAACTATATAGGTCCGGGCAAGAGATATATTCTCGTCCAGAGAACCTTGATCTATGGAGATCAGAAAGGTGCAGGTCACCGGGGGTTCGTCCTATATCGTATCCCTCCCGAAAGAGTGGGTTCTTGCCTCAAATATTAAGAAAAACGATCCCCTCGGCCTGATCGCCCAGCAGGACGGCACGCTTCTCGTCACACCCAGGATCGATGCCGTCGCCGCCCAGAGGACGAAGGAGTTCCCGGTGAGCGCAACCACCGACCAGGCCTTCCTGTACCGCTGTCTTGTCGGGGCGTACATCGCCGGGTACACCACGATCACCCTCAGGGCGCAGGGAAGGATGCCGCCGTCCATCAGGATCCAGGTCAGGGAGTTCACCCAGATGGCTATCGGACAGGAGGTCGTGGAGGAGACCGAGACCTCGGTCACCATCAAGGACCTGCTCAACCCTGTCGAGATGCCCTTCGAAAAGACGATCACACGGATGGCGGTGATCGCAAAGGGCATGCACCAGGACGGCATCGAGGCCCTGCGGTCCGGCAACCAGAAACTTGCCGAGGACGTCATCGTGCGGGACAATGACGTGGACCGCCTCCAGTGGCTCATCGCCCGCCAGTGCCACCTGGTGCTCGACGACCCCGCGGTCTCCCGTCGGATGAACGTCACCCCGGCGGCGGCGATGAGTTATTTCCTCACCTCCCGGATCATCGAACGGATCGGGGACCACGGTACCAGGATTGCAAAGAACGCGATCGTCCTCCTCAAGGAGGGAATCGACACCGGGATGGCGGCGATGATTGGTGAGGCGAGCGGGACATCCCAGGCGATCTTCGATCGTGCGATCTCCTCTCTCTTCAGCGAGGACCTGGAGAGTGCCAATGCGGCCATTCAGCAGGTCGCCGATCTCGAGAAAAAAGCGCGTGCGATCAACAAGGCGGCGCTGAAGTACGCCCCTGCCACGGCGACGGCGCTCGTTTCACTTTCCGACAGCATCCGGAGGATCGGCGAATACTCCACCGATATCTGTGAAAACACCATCAACATCCTCATCGACCGGGAGGCCGGGGGCAAGCATTAACCGGGATGACGGTGTCTCCTCTCCCTATGACTGAGGGTACCGATCTGGTGGAGGTGACCGACACCACCTGGGAGGCGGCGGTCGAGAAAGGGAAGGGACCTGCCGTGGTGATGTTCTACAGCCCCACGTGCCCCTTCTGCAAGCAGATTGAACCTTTCTTCAGGCAGTTTGCAGGGGAGCACCGGGGCCAGATCCTCTTTGCACGCCTGAATGCAATAGGCAATGCCGGGACGGCCGAGCGCTATGCTGTGCGCCAGACCCCTTCGTTCCTCTTCTTCTGCGGTGGAAAGGCGATCCAGCAGATCGTCGGTGCGGCGTTCCCTGCGCTGTTGAAGAAGAACATCGACGACTTCCTGAAGCATGGCGAGGGGTGTGCACAGAGCAGCACGGAGATCGATTATGATATCAGCGGGTATGCATGACTGGCGTTTGTTCTGGATAAGGAACGTCTCTTTCCCCGATCTCCGGGAGTGCGCCTGGCCTCCCGGGAGTCGAACAAAAGTTAGATCCCCAATCCAAAATATAAATCCCAGAACAAAAGAATAAGATTTATATATTGTAATCCACCAGTGTATGTAGGAGCGAACAGGGGTCTCAGCGACACGTCCCCCCCGTATATATGTGTCTTTTTTCTGAGATGCCTGTCCCTCCACTTTTTTGACGACGTTCCTCAGGCCATTCTCCTGACCGTCATGGCAACATACCTGAGGGTGATCCCTGCCATCAGAAAGAGGACGCCGAGCAAGGTGAAGGTGCCTCCCAGCAGCGACGTCCAGAAGGGCAGGGTCGCGGTGGCCACATAGGCCGAGAGGGCGGTGACGCCAAAGGCGATCCCCACCACCAGGGCTGCGATGCCGATGACGCCGAAGGTGAGGAACGGGTTGCTGTACTCCATCGTCCCCATGATGCTCCGTAAGACACCGAAGCCATGGGTGATCGGATTTTTTTTGTGCTTGTTAGGCACGTCGTACGTCACCGAGATCGGCACTTCCGTGATAGAGATCCCCTGTGCTGAGAGACTGGTGATCATGTCTGATTCGACGTTATAGTCCTTCGACTCCATGGTGAAGCGTTCGATCGCGGACCTGCTGAGCACCCTGAAACCTGACTGGGAATCGGTCGTCGTATGCCGGGCATTGAAGTTCGTCATGGTCGTGAGGACCATCTGGCCGAGCTGACGATATTTTGGGATCCTGTTCTTGCTGCTGAGGAAACGCGACCCGATGACAAGGTCAGCCGTTCCCTCCTGCACCGGCTCCACCAGTGCCGGGATCTCGCGCGGGTCGTGCTGGCCGTCGCCGTCAAGGAGGACGATGAAGTCAAATGCGCCGTCCTGTGCGTATTTCAGTGCCGTTCTCACCGCACCTCCTTTGCCGCGGTTTGCCGCATGGGTGATGACCTTCGCTCCCGCCTCAATGGCGATGGCCCTGGTGTCGTCTGTCGACCCGTCGTCGATGACCAGGACTTCGTCGACATATTTCCGTGTCTGCAGGACAACAGAACCGATGGTGACGGCTTCATTGTAACAGGGAATGGCTGCAAGTGATTTCCCCATTTTGGGCGTTTGTGTGGGGCGGTATATGACCGTTCCAAAAGAATGGGCCCCGTCGATACGGCTTTTTTCCAGATCCGGCCGTACGATCTCGGCTAGAGGCGAGTCCATATGGGCAGTTATCGGATCGTATTCCGGGCGTACGTACGCGTCATTCGGTAAAATAGTCAATGTTCCTCTGTCCCCCCCGGGATCGCACCGATGTGCTTTCTCGTGAAGGACTCTAATGGGACATTGGGTATTTATACCTTCCCCATGATCGGTCGGAGTTTATCCGCCACAAATGCCGCCATTTCTTGATTTATCCATAGAAACAGAGATATTTCCCTATCATGGTCATGAAACCTGATGTCAGGGAGTGGCAAGGGTTTCATTTCTTATCCTGACCTGTTGTAGCGGCAAGAATGCTCTTCCTATCAGGGGCGATCTGCGTGCGACCGCAGCAACGTACCTCCCTTGAAAACGTGCTCCGGTTCTTTCGTTCTGGTTCGGCCGTCTGGTGTTATCACCGGCGATGTTCGATGCCCCGCACGACGAACAACCGGCGCCCTCTTCGAGAGTGCTCCGGCCAGCAGATATGGAAGCCCGATGACGACCATGCCATGGTGGAGGGGCTTCGTACTGAAAATCAGGATCGTCGATTCCTGACATCCGTGCCGGGTCACCGTACTCATGAAGACATGCCACCGCCGAGGAGGACTCTTTTCCAGAGCCCGCCGGTCGCATCGAGAAACTGCCTCGCACAGATTCCTAACGCGTGGCGGGCGTCTCGAAGAGCACGGCGTCGGTTGTGCCGGGATCTTCCTGAGCGCATAGCGGAACGTGTGTCCGGCCCTCCGCACTTGCGGTAACTTCCATCTGTCGATCACCCATGCTAGCAGGGTCTCCGGCACGCGGTGTAGTTTGGCTTTGGCGCCGTCGACCTCCCTGACCCCCGGTGCAGACCTCTTCTGCCATCTTCCAGACATGTCCGAAGAGTAAGCAATGGGCGACCAGTACCTCATACGCGGCAGGATCACGGGTGTTCCGAGATAATACCTGGCCGCTATCCCGGGTGATCCCCGGCCGGAAAGAGCATCTCCTGTGGGCCGCAATCTTATAGTGATGGACCATCACCAGCAAGCTCCCGCCCCGACAGACCGTTTTGGCCAGATGATCGCCGACATCGAGGCTGAGACCGATGCGCTCCTCGGTTACCCTGATGCAGACCTCGTCCGTATCATCAGAGAGGTGGGGTTCTCCTGCACCTGTTGCGGCAGGTGCTGCACGCGGGAGCTTAACGACCATGTCTTTCTCCTCGATGACGACACCGAGCAGGTGAAGACGATAGACCCTTCTGTCCTGATGCCCGCGCCGTACTTCGAGTTCTGTGATCAGAACGGGACGTTTTATGTCTCCGGCTATGCGCTGCGGACACGGGACGACGGGACATGCGTCTTTCTCTCTGAGGAGAGGCGGTGCACCATCTATGACCGCCGGATGGCCATCTGCAGGGTGTACCCCTACATGCTCCACCGCGAGGAGGGGGAGGATGGCACCGTGGACTGGCGGCAGATCAGCGGACTCAACCAGCACGGCGAATATTATGCCTCAATCGGGGAGGATGAGGCGCGCGAGATCGCCCGTGAGGTGAGGGCCTATGAAGAGGCGTACCTTGATCAGGAAGTGGCGTTTCTCAGGTGCCTTCATGACTACTTCGCCGCCAATGATCTGCGGCATATCCAGAAGGTCTATGACCGGCAGATGGCCGCATTCCGGAAGGGGGTGCCGGTGCCGGTGCGTGTCTGCTGCCGGGGGGCATTCGAGGAGATGACGGCCGTCTGCGGGGATTATGGCGTGACATCTCGCAGGGTTGGGAAGGTCAGGCGTGCCTGATCAGGGGGGCAGGGGAGGGTCGGGGCATCGCCATCTTTTTTATCAGGCATGATCAACGTATAATGCATCCGCGCCCCAGTGGCTTAGTGGCATAGCGGCTGACTTGTAATCAGCAGGTCGCGAGTTCAACTCTCGCCTGGGGCTCTCTTTCTTTTGTTCGAATCCCGTGTTTCATCCGTAATTTTGTCATTTCTGGCGGACTATGCAGATTGCGCGGCCATGATCGATGTGCTACTATCATCTCTCCGTGATCAGGCCAG
>NZ_JAQVNX010000031.1 GCF_028702905.1 Methanofollis sp. | reverse complement strand
CAGAGAATTATTGTACACAAACCGGCAAGCATGGATGTGCTTCATGAGGAGCGTAACCTGCTCCAGAGAAGGATACATTCGATACTTGTAGCCTTGAAGCATACAATTGCGATTGTATATTACAGTATCATATACTTATCTGTAGCAGTATGCCTCAGATTAAAAGGGGCTCTGCTTTCATCCCAGGCCTAAAGACCAAGGTCTTCACGCTCTGCCCCTTTACCCCACAAGATAAAAAATATCATTTTGTTCATATTTGTTGTGTTCTTATCGCACACGGAGTACCTGCAACCGTCCGACCGATTGAAAATTTCCGGCGTTCGGGGCGGTATATCATGGCCTGGCGTGAAGGCTATCCTGCCGGTATCTTCGGGGTCTGGCCGGTGCCAATCCTGTGATCCTCAAAGGTGAAGAGGAAGCTGGAGGAACGGCGACGGTACGATCTCAGGTCCGAACGCCCTCTCCATCGTCGTCCCCCAGAGGAATAACAAGCGGATGGCCCCGGTACCACTCTATGGCGACCTCCAGTCCGTACACCTCCTCGATCACGTCCGGTCTGATCACCTCTCTCCCTCCGGCGGCGAGTATGGTCCCTCCCTTCATGAAGATGAACCGGTCTGAAAATCTGAGGGCGAGGTTCAGGTCGTGCATCGTCATGACAGCCGAAACATGGTGGTTGCGGACGATCGCGGTAAGAATCCTGAGGATCTCCATCTGGTTCCTGAGATCCAGACTGTTCGTAGGCTCGTCGAGGAGGAGCAGCCGCGGCTCCTGCACAAGCGCCCGGGCTATTGACACCTTCTGGAGTTCTCCCCCGCTCATCTCATCGATATAGCGGAGCATAAGGGGTTCGAGGTGCATCCGTCTGATAACGTCGTCGACGATCCTCATGTCCTTCTCTCCGGGACCAAACCTGAGATGCGGTTTTCTCCCGAGAAGAATTGCGTCGAATGCCGTAAGGCGGCCTGTCTCGCTCCGCTGAGGGACATACCCGATTTTCCGGGCGATCTCCAACCTCTTCATCGCGAGCACGCTCTCCCCCGCGACCTCGACCGCTCCCCCCGAGGGCCGGAGGATGGTGTTGATGCACTTGAGAAGAGTGGTTTTCCCGACGCCGTTTGGCCCGAGTATCGTGAGAGTCTCGTTTTCCGGCAGACGGAAACTGACGTCTTCAAGGACGGGCGTGCTCTGGTACTCGAACCTGACACCTGCAACCGAGAGGATCATCGCCCGGTCCTCCTGAAAACCATCCAGAGAAAGATCGGCACGCCCAGAAAGGTGGTCAGGATGGCGACCGGCAGGACGCGGGGTGAGATGATCAGGCGGGCGGCAGTGTCCGAGGCGAGGAGCAGGACGGCGCCTGCGACACAGGAAGCCGGGATGAGAAAACGCTCGTCATTGCCGATGAGACGGCGCATCATATGAGGGCAGATGAGGCCGACGAACCCGATAACGCCGAGGAACGAGACGGTCACCGCCGTCACCAGGGAGGCGGCGACCATGCCTGTGAGACGGACGCGTTCCACCTCCACGCCGAGCGCCTTTGCCGTCTCGTCCCCGGCGTCGATGGCGTTGTAATTCCAGCGGTTCAGGATGAAGTAAATCACCGAAGCCGCGACGATCACGGCTATCAGGGTGAGAGAACCCCATGTCGCCCTTCCCACATCTCCGAAAGACCAGAATACCACGGAAGCAAGTTTTGTGTCGTCGGCGAAGTACTGGAGCAGCATCGTCCCGGCCGAGAAGAGTGAGCCCAGGGCAACACCGGCAAGGATCATCGATTCGGGGGATGCCTCTCTCATGGTGGAGAGCAGCAGGATCACGCCGGTCGCAAGGAGACAGAAGGCAAATGCCGTTGCGGTGGTCATCCATGGATTGGTGACGGTGACGATATCGGTGCCGGTGCTGCTGACCGTCCCGGCCCCGAGGACGATGATGGAAAATGCAGCCCCAAATGCACCGGCACTGGATATTCCGAGGGTGAACGGCGACCCCAGGGGGTTCCGGAGGATCGATTGCATGGCCGCGCCTGCAACGGAGAGGCCGATGCCGGCGCATACCGCGGCGAGAACCTGGGGAAGCCTGATATTCCAGATGATGGTGTTGTACTTATCTGAGATCGTCGTTCCCGTCAGGGTCCGCACCACATCGAGAGGCGGGATCGCAACCGCCCCGACCGATATGGATATGATGACGAGGATGAAGAGAATGAGGAGACCTCCAAGGATGACCGCATATTTCCTTCCGATATACTGGTTGTACTCCTTGGGAGCGAAATCCGATGTCAGGTGCATTGCCAACTCCTTATCCGACCTGTGATGATATCCGTGTGAAATCGTCGGTTCCGATCTTCCTTGCACGAATGATCCGTGAAGACGGGTCGGCGGCGCCGGGGCGATAGACGCGTTCGACTGCAAAATCACTGGCTTTCAGCATGTCGCAGAAAGTATCGGTCGAATAGATGCGTTCCTCCTCTTCGGTGAGCGAGAACATGAGGTCGAAGAAGACGGCGGCCGCGTCCTCCCCGATGTCGTCGATATGCAAGTGCTTTGAAACGAAGGTGCCGCTGTCTCCGAGGGCGGCGTGGATCCTGCGCAGCATGTGCGTCACCTGTTCCCGTCCCCCATACAGCACGTCGGATGCGAATATCAGGTCATAGTCCGAACCGAGGCTATCCGTGGTGAAATCACCGGATAACGTCGTGACCCGGTCGGCATGATGTCGGGCGATGGTCGGGTTGGTGACGCGCTCGACGACATGGGGCAGGTCCATGACGGTTGCGTGCAACCCCGGACTCATCCTGGTGAAGGCGATCGAATAGAGGGCATGTCCTCCCCCGAGGTCGAGCATGTTTTTTGCATCCATGAATGCGGGATCGTTTTTCATCAGTTCTGCCGTTCGTTGCAGACTCCCCCCGAGCGCTCCTTCGGCCATTGCAGAAATGAACTCTTCGTTGAAGAAATTCTCCCTGTCCCATTCCTGTCTGGCCGGCCCCTCTTTCATGATCTCCGGCAGGCGGTTCCAGAGGGTGTGTCCGGCTGGAGCGTTCAGTTTCATGAGATTTCCCTGATAGTACGGTGACGATTGTACGAGAAATGTCTTTGAAATGGCCGAGAGCCCGTACATAGTGTCGTCACAGTGCAGAAATCCGGCCGCCGCCAGTGCGTCGCAGCACTTTTCTGTCAATTTTTTATGCAGGCCGAGGGATTCGGCCACTTCTCCGGAAGTTTTAGGCTCGTCAAGAACGTCAAAGATTCCCAGATCCAGTGCGGATGAAAGGAGATGGAATGTCTCCACAGACCGGATGATATCCCGAAGTGTCCCGGCATCGACCGGTGGAGACTCCTGGAGATCCCGGGGGGTCGCGGGCGCCTGTTTCGTCATTACGTTGTAATACACATCATTATTTTTATATTAACTGATATGAGTTTGTATAATTGAAGTATTCCTGGCGGCCTCGCCCCGCACGATCCGTTTCATCCTGGAAAACTGTCGAATACGGCGCAAGGTTATGAAAACTCGTGTTTTCCCGTATTTTTCTGCGGGGGCGAAATGAAAGGATGGCCGACCTCCCCGGTGCCCCCGTCTCCGGAAAATAAAATGACATATTTTTTAAGTATGTATCAATATTTGTGATCATATCCTACACAAATCCATAAAAATTCCATTTGGTGATACAATGGCATCTCAAAAAGCAAATCGTGTCGTGGTGGTTCTGGCTCTGGTCCTCCTTTTCGCGCTGACAGAACCCGCCTTTGCCGCGGGAGCAGAGGTCAGCCGGAGCATTGGAGATATGCCCCACTCGTATCAGAGTTTTGATGTGGTGTTGACCATCTCGGGTCTTGAAGCCGGAGGGATTGTGGAGACGCTTCCGGCAGGGTTTACCTATGCGGGTTCGTCGCTCTCCGACGATCAGGTGAAAGTGTCCGGGAGGAATGTCATATTTTCCGTGATCAACACCGATGAAATCACGTACACCGTAAAGGCGCCGTCTTCAGGGACCGGGGTCTTCAACGGTGTCTGGTATGATCCCCTTGCAAAGGTGAACGGGTCGATCGGAGAGACACCGGTCATTGTAATAGACACACGCGGTGATGGCGGGGATTCCGATTCCGGCAGTTCGCAGGAGTCGTCGCTCCCGGGCAGCAGTCGGGTTGAGGGCGAATCCTCGTCTCGTCTCGTCCTTGCCGCGGGCGAGTCCCAGAGTGCGACCTTCGAGGATTCCTGTATCTCGAAGATCACGCTGGACGTCCTGAAAGGATCCGTCAGCACGACCCTGGTCGTCGGAGCGGTCTCTCTCCCTTCGAACACGGGGGAGGCGCCGGGCGTTGCGTACCAGTACCTCAACATCACCGCCCCCGATATGACCGATGCCAACGTCTCGGCGACGATCCTGTTCCGGGTGAATCGGTCCTGGATCGCAGACGAATCCATCGATGAAGAGACGATCACCCTCTACCGTTACAATGGTTCATGGACCGCATTACCCACGTCTTTTGTCCGGGAAGACGACGACTATCTCTACTTTGAGGCAACCAGCCCGGGTTTTTCTGTGTTTGCAATCAGCGGCGAAAAGGCGGCGCTTGCCTCGGTCACGACGGTGTCGTCCAACGCCGCCGCCGTTGCAACGAAGACCGTGACGGCGGCAACGGTGAAAACGCCTGCCGCCACTGAGACGACGCCGGTACAGTCCGCGGTCGGGGTCTTCGGCAGTGCAGGGGGGCTTCTTGGTGCGGCGGCCCTCGCGGGCTGGAGACGGGAGATGAAGAGATGAATGAGGGACGGTGGTCAGGCATGATAATTCCAGGCAAAAACAGATGGTCTGTGTGTATTATGGCGTTGGCGCTTCTCTGTGCCATGGTGGCTGCGGTAAGCGCCGGCATTCCCGGGGACACCGACGACGATCGGTGCGTCTCCGAAACAGAACTGGCAGATGCGATTATTCCTTTTATGGAAGCGACGTTCCTCGGCGAGGCGACGCCCCACCTGGACAAAGACGACCTGCAGTCCGCAGCCAGTGCATGTCTCCGCAACACCTGGTTCGTTACCGACGATCTCGGACGCCGGGTGGAGGTGCCGACATCGCCCGAGCATGTCATCTGCTCGAACGCGGGAGCTCTCAGGTACCTCACCTATCTCCAGGCAGAGGACCTGATCGTCGGCGTGGATTCCATCGAAGCGCAGGTGCAGCAATATGATACGCGCCCCTATGCCATCGCTAACCCTCAGTTCAAGAACTATCCTGTCTTCGGAGAGTACCTCGGAAGGGACGATCCGGAAAAGATTGTTGCGCTCGACCCCCAGCCGCAGGTCATTTTCAAGACATATGTCTATCAGGCCGCGGAGGCGGATGCACTTCAGGAAAAAACCGGCGGTATTCCGGTCGTGTGCCTGAACTACGGGGATCTCGGCGTCTACCGCAGCGATGTGGACAGGGATCTCCGCCTTATGGGATCGATCGTCGGCAAGGAAGAGCGCGCGGAGGGGGTCATCGAGTTCTTCGATTCGACGATCGCGGACCTGAACAGCCGGACGGAGGGCGTGCCCGACTCTGAGAAGAAGAGCGTGTATGTCGGAGGCATCGCGTATTACGGCCCGCAGGGGCTGCAGTCGACCGAACCTGCCTATCCCCCCTTCATGTTCGTCAACGCGAAGAATGTGGCGGCCGAACTGGGCACGGATCACGCGGAGGTGGCCAAAGAAAAGATCGTCGATTGGGATCCGGAGGTGATATTTGTCGACCTCGGGACGCTCGGTTCCCCTCCGGAAACCTCCGCGCTCAATCAGTTGAAGAACGATCCGGCGTATGCGAACCTGAGCGCCAGAAACTCGGGCGAGATCTACGGGCTGGTCTCTTACAACTATTATACGACGAACCTCGGTTCGGTGATTGCGGACGGGTATTATATCGGAAAGGTGCTCTATCCCGACAGGTTCAGCGATATCGATCCGGTACAGAAGGCGGATGAAATCTATACCTTCCTGGTGGACGACGCCGTCTTTGATACGTTGAACAATGCGTTCTACGGCAAGGGTTTCACAAAACTTACGCTGTAGATCGCATCCGTTCCTGATATCTCAAAGGAGATATCGGGGATTCTTTGTTTTCACGCGATCAATTTCGATATTTTATTATCTGGTGTTATCAATTTACGGTATTGTCTTAAGGGAGTTGACCATGAAGATTGTCGTATGCGGAAAGGGGGGGAGCGGGAAAAGCACCGTCGCGTCCCTCCTTGCAAAAAATTTTGCAAAAAACGGCTTTTCCGTCCTTGTCGTCGACACCGACGAGTCGAACTTCGGCCTCCACCGGCAGCTGGGCCTCGATCTTCCTCAGGATTTTACCGGATACTATGGGGGCAAGCAGGCCGTCATGCAAAGGATCATGGCGGCGGCGCCGGACTATGGTTCGGTCTCGTTCTTTGACGAAGCGTGGGGGCTGGCCGACCTTCCGGCGGGCTATCTCTCGGAGAAGGACGGCGTGAAACTCGTCGCCATCGGGAAGATCCACGAGGCGGGAGAGGGGTGCGCCTGTCCGATGGGGATGCTGGCAAAACAGTTTATCGGGAACCTGAAGGTAAAACCGGGCGAAGTGGTCATCACCGACACCGAAGCCGGTATCGAGCACTTCGGGAGGGGTATCGAGGAGAGTGCGGACGCGGTCCTGATGGTGATCGATCCCTCCTACGAATCCCTCAAACTGGCCGAAAAAGTTGCAGAGTTGAGCAGAAGCATCGACAAACCGGTATTTTTCGTCCTGAACAAAGTTGACGGATCCAGTGAACACTTCATGTGCGACGCCCTCGGCGACCGGCACGCCATCGCCGCGGTGATACCGACGGACCCGTCTCTCGCCGTCGCGGGGCTCAGGGGGGACGAAGTCGAGGCGGACTCCGCCGATATCGAACATCTGGGCCGGTTCCTCCGGGATACCCTGGCCGTGTAATGGCAGGGTGATCTGCGCCCGGCGTGCCGACCCTTTCCCCCTCTCACTCCTTTTTCTTCACCGCGTACCGCAGGTGCACCCTGCCCTTCCCCACTTCCTTCGACCCGATCAACTCCAGGTCGACGGGTGCGTCCACCCCCCTGAACAGTTTCGTGCACCCCGCCCCCGAGATCACCGGCGTCACGACAAGGCTGATCTCGTCGGCGACCCCCGCCTCGATCAGGGCGCCGGAGAGGCCGCCCCCGCTGTCGGTGACGACCCGCGTGACCCCGAAACTTTTCCCGAGTTCTTCCAGCGCCGCCCCGAGGTCCACCCGCTCCGCCCCGCACCTGATGAACGGGTACTCCCTCTCCCGCAGGTACGCGAGGTAGTCATCAGGCGTCGCCTCGGAGACGAGTACGACGACGTCCTTGATATGCTCCATCTGCCGGTAGAAGTGGAGCAGGCCCTTCAGCACCCCCCGGCTGTCGACGAAGACGCCGATGGGGCGGGGGTCGTCGGGACTGACCGCCGGCCTCTGGAGGTCCGCGGGACCCTCCGGCTGATCGATGTCCAGAAACGTCTCGATGCCCGTCCGCGCCGTCGTCGAACCCACGAGCATCGCCTCCGGCCCGAAGGCGAGGAGGAGTTCGTAGTGCAGGCCGATATCGATATCATAGCCGGTGGTCGCGCTGTCGAGACTGACCGTCGTGTGGATGATCACGCGGGGGGACATGGAGGAAAATTCGGCGCCCCCCTATATAATCCGTCCTCGCGGGGCGTGAAACAAAGGTCAGGGGCACGGGGTCTGCGGTATGGTCCGGCCCGTCGTGTACCCTACCCGGCAGATCCGTACATCGTGAAGGCGGAAAAATAGTTCGCCGCAGAAAAAATCGGGGGAGATCAGGCCCCCGCCGCCGTGGTCTCCTCCGTCGTCGTCGCCTCTGTGGTTGTTTCTGCCGCGGTCGTCTCTGTCCCTGTCGTCGCCGTCGTCGTCTAGGGCATGGTCACGTCAGGCGGCAGCAGCACGGCATCGATGCCGTGGATCACGCCGTTCGTCGCCATAATGTCGGCCTCCACCACGGTTGCGCCGTCCACCGTCACCGTGTCGCCCGACACCGTGACATTCAGCGTGCTGCCCTCCAGGGTCGTGAGAGAGGTGACATTCTTGAGATCGGCCGCCGTGTACGTCCCCTCCACGACATGGTAGAGGAGGACCGGTTCGAGCAGGGCCGGGTCGGCCCGGATCATGCTCTCCTGGTCCTTCGTGATGCTCGTGGCGAAGGCGGTGCTCTCCGGCGCAAAGAGAGTATAGGGCCCCCCTGTTGCGAGCGTCTGGTCCAGTCCGGCAAGAAGGAGCAGTTCGCGGAGCACCGAGTACTGCGGCATCGTGTTCAGGGTCCTGAAGATGTCGGTCTCATTTCCGGTTGGAACTGTCGTCTCCGTCACCGTCTCCGTCACCGTCGGCGTCTCTTCAGTGGTCGTCGCGGTGGGCGTCGGCGTCGGCGGGTCCCTGCTGCGTGCATCCCGCTATGAGCACTGCGCCGAAGCAGAGCATCACAAGCGCAAAAATAACCACTTTTTTCATCACATCCCCTCCGTATTCCGGGCTCTTCTCGGGACATATGACACACATTATAAATGTATTTGCATGCGTGCGACGACCCCGGCACCTCCGTCACTTCGTCAGCGACCCCCCGATGAGCCCGCCCACATAGTCGAAGGGGTCGAGCACGTTTCTCCGGGACACTCGCGACGTCCCCCTCTCTCGTTTTGCCTCCCCGAAAAAACCTGTGCTATGTTCCGTACTGCATCTCCAATGTCCATATCATTTAAATGAAAAATATACGTTCAACAAGGTCATTATTAGAATCTATCGGTCAAAATACCAACATATATATGTAACAAAATGGAATTGCGAGCGTATCGGCCCCCCGTGAGGCGTGATCTCATTCGGCATCCGGGGAAGCTGACGTTCAGTTTATTAGGAGGCTTGAAATGAGAAATATCCCCCCCTTTCTGAAAGAAGTACCTTTTTTTGTCGTCCTGCTGGTGGCCCTGGCCTGTATCATCGGCCCGGTCGCCGGCGAGGACGAGTCCACGGTTCCGCCTGAAACGCTGGCGCCCGTTGAAACGGTCACGAACACCATACTCCCGGTAGAAACGGAGACGCCGCCGGATGCGGCGCTCGTCCTCTCGATTGCCGCCGACCCGCCTGACGGCCCGGTGCCGCTCACCGTGCGTTTCACCGGGACGGCGACGGGTCCGGCGGTCGACATCTGGGAGTGGACAATCGACGGCGTCGCGGCGGGAAACGGCCCTGACCTTACTCACACTTTCACCGGGGCCGGCACCTACACCGTCGCCCTCACCGCAACCAACGCGAGCGCACACCTCGCGAACACCACGTCGATCGAGATCGTCGCGGAGGAAGAAACACCCCTCATGATAGCCGCCAGGGCCGGGGTCATCCACCCCCGCATCTGGAATGTCTCGAAGATCGAGGGGAGCGGTAACGTCACCAGTCTCTGGGAGATCGGGGATCAGATCGGAGACGGTGACACCATCCGCATCTGGGGCATGGCGGAGAGCGCGGCGGACCGCGTCTACGAGAGCGGCATTACCATCAACGTCCCCGACGTGATGGTCAAACAGTGGGAAGGTTCGCCCGCCCAACCCCTCATCGCCGGCCCCTCGGCGGTCGGCCCCTCGGCGGTAGCAACGATGTCCCCCGGCCCCTCGGCACCGGCCTTCGCCGTCACAGCGGACAACACGACCTTCCGCGGCCTCAACATCTCCGGCAACGCCGCCGGGATCTACGCCGCCGGGGATCCTGAAGACCACATCAGGGGCCTCACCATCGCAGAATGCACCTTCGTCGGGAATGGGGCAATCGGCGGTCCGAGTGTAAATCCTGGTGGCGGTGCGCTCTATGCCGAATATGTCGACGACCTCCGGGTCGAGAGGACAGAGTTCACCGAAAACAGTGCGGAATATGGCGGCGGGGCATACTTCAGCGGGTGCGATAATGCCAGGCTCGCCGACACGATCTTCACCGACAACAACGCGGCCTTCGTCGGCGGCGGGGCAGTTTTCGAGATTTGCGAGAACGCCACGGTCACCGGCACCGCCTTCACTGAAAACGAGGCAGAGAAGTATGGCGGCGGGGCGTACTTCTGGGGGTGTGCGAATCCCACGCTCACCGACGCCACCTTCACCGGCAACAACGCAACCTCCGGCGGCGTTCCGACTGTCGTACCTACGGTCGCCAGCAGAGGGTCAGAGATCTCCGGCTGCGGCGGCGGGGCATACTTCAGCGGGTGCGGTAATGCCAGGCTCGCCGACACGATCTTCACCGGCAACAACGCGACCCGTGGCGGTGGAATCTACGCCACGGGGAATGTTGAAGTCCGCATTCGGGGCCTCACCATCGCAGACTGCACCTTCACCGGGAACGCGGCGAACGGTGATGCTGCCGGCGGTGCGCTCTATGCCCGGTACGTTGATGACCTCCGGGTCGAGAGGACAGAGTTCACCAACAACACCGCAAACGAAGGCGGCGGGGCATACTTCGGGGACTGCGAGAACGCCATGCTGACCCGCACAACCTTTGAAAATAACAGGGCAGAGTATTTCGGCAGCGAGCCAGCTCTCGGACCGAAGGCCGCCAGCAGAGGGCCGGATTGTGTCGGCGGCGGGGCATACTTCAACAGGTGCAACAATGCCACGGTCACCGACTCCGTCTTCACATGCAACAACGCGACCTACGGCGGCGGAGCAGCGTTCGGGGGGTGCGAAGAACCCACCATCACCTGCACTATGTTCACCGGCAACGCGGCAGAGGAGCTCGGCGGCGGGGCAGTTTTCGGGGGGTGCGATAATGCCACGGTCACCGACACGATCTTCATACACAACACCGCAATCTTCATGGGCGGCGGGGCAGTTTTCGAGAGTTGCGAGAACGCCACGGTCACCGGCACCGCCTTCACTGAAAACGACGCAACCAACGGCGGCGGGGCAGCGTTCGGGTGGTGCGAGGACACCACCATCACCGGCACCACCTTCATCGGAAACACCGCGACCGACCACGACGTCGAGCTGCGGAGTCTGGAGTCCTCCGAAGATGAGTTAGAGAATTCCGGCGGTGCGGTCTATTTCTATTGTTGCGAGGACACCGCCATCACCAACTGCCGCTTCGACAACCCCACCAACATCTATGCAGAAGATGACTTTGAAGCGCGTGGCTCTGAAGAAAGCGACATCATGGAACGTTTCTCCGCCGTCCTGAACACCACCCGCACATCCGGCACGAACATCGCGGGCGGGCCGTACCTCGGCGGCAACCTCTGGCTGACTGACCCCGCCCAGAACATCTCGGAGTGGTGTGCGGACGCCGACTTCGACGGCATCTGCGACGAACCTCTGACCATCGCCATGAACAACGGCGAGGAATTTGGCACCGACTACCTTCCACTGGTGTACGGCGGGACGGTGGCGATCGCCTCGACGCCCGCGGGGGCGTCCGTCCACCTTGACGGCAGGACAATCGGCCACACCACCGGCACCTCCCTCTACCTCCCTGTCGGCGACCACACCATCACCGTCACCCTCGACGGCTATGTGACGCCTGCACACAGGGTGGTGACAGTCGTGCCGGGGGAGACGGTGCCCGTCTCCTTTGCCCTCGAACCCGTCTCTCCCCCCTCCGGTTCCGGCGGCGGGCGCTCTGACCTCTCCGCCGCGTCCGCAGGACAGATCCTCACCGGCGGCAACGCCTCCCTGACATTCCCGAACCGGGCGATCTATGAGATCAGGGTGACGGCCGGCGAGACCATCCAGACGATCTTTGTCACCATCGAGCGGAGCGGCCTCCCCTCCGGCGTCGACGCCCCGGCCGGCACGATCTTTGAGTACGACGAGGTGACGATCTACCACACGACCGACGACGCCATCGAGGGCGCCCTCATCCTCTTCAGCATCCCGAAGGCGTGGCTGGCAGAGAGCGGCCTCGACCCCGCGGACGTCGTGCTGTACCGGTACCACGACGGCGCCTGGCAGGCCCTCCCCACCGAGGTCGTGGATGAGGACGCAACCTCCTGGCACTTCTCGGCCCGGAGTCCGGGCTTCTCCCTCTTTGCGATCGGCGGCGACCCCGCGCCCGTCGAGATCAAAGCACCGGACGCCGGAGCACAGGCCGGGACGACCGAACCCCTCCCGCCCGTGACGTCGGTCGAACCCGCCTCTCCCCCGGCGGAGACACCGCAGCCCTTCCCCACCATGATCCTCCTCCTCTGCGTGGCGGCAGTCATCCTCATCGCGGCAGTCTTCCTCTGGAAGAGGAGATAAAACCCAACACTTTTTTTCGGAGCATCCCCCTCCGTCACTTCGTCAGCGACCCTCCGATGAGCCCTCCCACATAGCCGAAGAGGCCGAAGAGCGGGAAGAGGGCGACGACGATGAAGAGCGTCGACCCGAGGAACCCCAGGTAACTGATGTCGCCCGGAGCGGTCTCGATGCCATACACCAGGATGGCGGCCGCCAGCACGACCGCGTTCAGGAGGCCGACATAAACGCCCGCTTTCCCGCCGTTCTTTGCGCCCCCTCGCACGATCCAGCCTGCCACGATCCCCCCGGCGAAGGCGCCGCCGATGGTGATGAGGTAATTGATGACAAGCGCCACCAACAGCCCGCCTATCACGCCGACCCAGAACTTCTGCGAATCTGATTCGTTCATGGAATTCGTCCTCCTGGCCATCGGCATCCGGGAGGGTCCGGCAGGAAGCAGTGTCTGCACGGAGGAGATCGCGTTCCCGGACGCGTGGCAGGCAGGAGATATTCACGACCGTATATAAATGTGGGTGGACCGCCGCCGGGGCCGCGGTGCCGGGCAGATGCCCGGTTTTCGGGAAAAGTATAATGCCAATCTCGGGGTACTGCCCCCGGTAGCGGACCGCCGTCTGGCGTACGACGAGGGCGGTCCGGGAGAGAAAGAGGCGAGAGATATGTTGCGAAGAAGGGGAGAAGTCGCCCGGAAGGGCGGAGAGGAAGCGGCACACCAGTATAAGATGAAAGAGAAACTCGTCTCCATCGGGGACGACTACTGGATCGAGGACGCCGCGGGAAAAAAGACCTATAAAGTGGACGGCAAGATGCTCCGGCTCAGGAACACCCTGGTGATCCAGGACAGCGACGGGAAGGACCTCTACAAGATCCAGGAGAGGATGCTCCGCATCAAGGACACCATGGAGATCGAAAAGGCCGAAGGCGGCACGGCGGCCACGATCAAGAAGGCCCTGATCTCTCCTCTCCGGGACAGGTGGACGGTGAAGATCCCGGACGGCGAGGACTGGAGCATCCAGGGAAACATCCTGGCCCACGAGTACAGGATCGAGGCCGGACGGGAGAAGGTCGCCGAGGTCTCGAAGAAATGGTTCCGTATCCGGGACACCTACGGCGTGGAGATCGCACCCGGCCACGCCGCCGCCCTTGTCCTGGCGATCACGGCCGCGGTCGACCAGATGGCGCACGACTAGGCGGCCGGGGACTCCGGGGAGCATTATATCGTCCTGCCTCCCTTCCCCCCCTGGGGAAGGGGTATGGGTGCGGGAAAGGATTACGAAATAGAGCCTGAAGGGGGCTCGCCAGGTGTTCGGGCGGGTGTGGGCTCGTCCCGTGTCGTCATGGAGATGCTCGCGTCCTCCAGCGGCTGGCTCTTCATCCTTGCCGTGATCGGGTCGGCCCTGGTTTCGGTCAGTCTCTTTGTCTTCGGGTTCGTCCTCACCGTCCTGACGGTCCTTGAGACATTCACCGCCCTCAGTTTCGAGCCCGCGGCCCTGGAAGCACTGCTCTCCATTTCCATCAAGATCATCGACATCTTCCTCGTGGCCACGGTCTTCTATGTCATCTCCCTGGGCCTGTACGAACTCTTCATCGCCAAGGCCCCTCTCCCTGGCTGGGTGGAGATCCGCGACCTCGACGATCTGGAGACCAAACTCCTCGTCGTCGTCGTCATCGCCCTGGCCGTGCTCGTCCCGTGGCGGGTCGTCACCTGGAAGAGCGATGCGTCGACCCCGATCCCGGACGTCGGGCTTGCCGTCGGTGTGTCCATTCTCGCGATATCGGGATACCTGTGGGTCAGGAGGTGACTGCAAAACTATATCCCGCTCCCTCCCCCTCGGGGAACCGATGGCATACCGGCCGACCATCGACGACGAGTCGGTGATGAGACGGTGGATGGGCATCGAGGCCGGGCGGATCAACGACGCCCTCGTCGCCGAGAGAAAGACCCTCGCCCGCCTCCTCGACGAGAAAGTTCCGTCGTCGACGACGAAGGGAGGGAAGGAGTACGCCTTCGATCGCGACGTGATCAGAACTCTCGGCGACCGCCTCCCCCGCGAGATGCACGACCGCCTCTGGCTTCCCATCGTCTTCTCCTTCTCGCCCGAGGTCAGGGACAGTTTTTACCTCAGGGACGGGACGGCCCTCCTCGCCCTCAAGACTCTCGGCGAACTCGGCGCGATGCGCGAGTTCCATAAAGGGCGGCTCTGGGTCTCGAACGCGATCGTCTACGCGATGATGAGCAAGTACCCGACCGTGATCCAGATCGGGATCGGGTGACCTATCTCCCGAACCTCCGCACGAGAGCACAACAGACGGCCAGTATCCCGGCGAAGAGCAGGAGGACGGCGAGATCGTCGGCGGTGAGGACGAGGTACGTCGTCTCCACCTGGGCCTCCCCCTTGGCGCCGTGGCCGCGGGCGTCGGCCTGGACACGCAGGAGTTCCTGAGGCGTCGCTGCGGCGCGATAGTCCGCCGGCGTGGCGTTGAGGGCGCTGTCATTCCCGAAGGGCGTCAGGTTCACGAGGGGAAAGGACGGCACGGCATCCTGAGCTAGGGCCGGCGCGGCGAGCAGGGCCGGGAGGAGAAGAAGTACGACGGTCTGGAGGCGCATGCGGGTGTGCATCCCCTTTTTCCTCATCGGCATGGTCCTATGTATACCTGCCGCTTCCCCTCCGGCGAACACCTTTTTCGTCGTATCGCTGCGGTACATCTCTCTGCCCTCTTTTCCCGGGGACAAACCGATTTTCGCCCATTTTTTGGGGTGAAAACGTCTTGTGCATCCGGCTCATGATCATCTCCCTCAGCAAATTATATATGGTGATATTATAATTCATGCCAGATGTACCATGGCTGATATTATCGTCACCATTGGCCAGGTCGGCGGAAGCGTGATCGCATTCCTGCCGTACCTTGTCGCCGCAGTGATCATCCTGATCATCGGCTGGATCGTCGGGCGCCTGCTGGGTTCCGTCGTGTCGAAGTTCCTGGACCGGATCGGCGTGGACGACGCCCTCAGAAAGACCGGGCCCGGCGAGGCGGTCGAGAAGAGCGGTCTTTTGATCGTCCATCTCTTCGACCTGCTCGTGCGGTGGGCCGTCTACCTGATCGCGATCATGGTGGCGGCGAGCGTCCTCCAGATCGAGACTCTCTCGCGAGTGATTGCCGCTATCGTCGCCTATCTCCCGAACATCGCGGCTTTTGTGATCATCCTCATCGCCGGCCTGATCCTGGTCGACTTCTTCGCCGATGTCCTGGAAAAAATGAGTTCCGCGGCAGAAGTCGCCCTGGCCGGGCCCATGATCATGGGACTGCGGGTCTTCCTCTACTTCGTCGTGATCATGCTCGCACTGACCCAGCTTGCCATCGACCTGACGATCATCTACGTCTTCATCGGACCTGTCGCCTGGGGTGTCGGGCTCGGGATCGGCGCCGCTATTGCAATCATTGTCGGCTTCGGTCTCAAGGACCGGAGCCCGGAGATCATGGACCGCCTGCTTTCGCAGGAGAAAAAATAATTATTTTTCCGGGAGAGGCGAGATGGAGTTCTGGAATGATGTGCCTGTTTTACTCGTGTGCCTGGAGGACTTCGGCATTGGGGGCGTTGTTCCTGACACTCTCTATTCCTTTCAGGCACGACTCCTTCGACTTGTAGCCCTGGCTCGTGGCGATGACCTGGCCGTTTGACGCCTTGAGCCTGAACCTGAATTCACCGGACTTCTCCTGGTAGACTTCGAATTTCCCTCTGGGCATGGTTCCACCGATGATAGGGTTGAATTGTCGCTATAAATATCTTTTTATTTTTCCCGAGGATTATTCGGCCATCTCATGGACGGGTCGCCGTCCTGTTTCGTCACGCCTATGTAGAGTGTGCGCCAACAGAGTGGTGATGCACCTTACCTGCCCTGCCTGCGGATGTTCCTTCGAGTACACCGGACGGGCGACATTCTTCACCTCCTGCCCTGCCTGCAAAAAGCGGGTCACGATCCGGAGGAGGAAGTCGGAAACGAGCGACTTCGGGGTCTCGAAGCGGGAGTGCCACGACGCGAGGGCTTTCTACGGCCGCAAGATCTATGCGGCGGCCGGGGCGGGCGGGGAAGGTGGACAGGGGGAGAACGACCTCCCGCCGGGCGTCAGGAACGCGGTCCTCTGCCGGGACAGCAGGGACCTGGCCCTGATCCCGGACAACAGCGTCCACCTGATGGTGACGTCGCCGCCCTACAATGTGGGCAAGACCTATGACGACGACCTGGACATGGAGGAGTACCTGGCCCTGCTGCGGGCGGTCTTTGCGGAGACGTACCGCGTGCTCGTGCCGGGCGGCCGGGCGTGCGTGAATGTGGCGAATGTGGGGAGGAAACCGTACATCCCGTACCACAGTGCGATCATCGGGGTGATGGCGGAGATCGGGTTCCTGATGCGCGGCGAGGTGATCTGGAACAAGGCGACGGGGGCCGGGATCTCGACGGCCTGGGGGAGCTGGCGCTCGGCCTCGAACCCGACGCTCCGGGACGTCCACGAGTATATCCTGGTCTACTCGAAGGGGTCGTATGCCCGGAAGAAGGGGGAGAGGGAGGACACGATCGGCAGGGAGGAGTTCCTGGAGTGGACGAAGAGCGTCTGGACCTTTCCGACGGAGTCGGCGCGTAAGGTAGGCCACCCGGCGCCTTTCCCGGTGGAGCTGCCGTACCGCTGCATCCAGCTCTACACGTTCAAGGGGGACGTGGTCCTGGACCCGTTCGCGGGCGCGGGGACGACGGGCGTGGCGGCCCTGCGGGCGGGCCGGGACTTTGTCTGCGTCGATTCGGACGCGGGCTACGCGGAGCGTGCGAAGGAGCGCCTGCGGGCCGAAGGCTGGGATGGCTGAGGAGGTGGCGACCGCCCGCCTCCGCCTGGTCCCGGCGACGGCGGCGCACCTGACGGCTGACTCCGCGGCCCTGGCCTCTCTCCTCGGCGCCGCGGTCCCGGACGCCTGGCCGCCGGAGACTGTCGAGGATGCCATCCCGACGTTCCTCTCCTGGCTGACGGAGGACCCGGCGAGCGAGGGCTGGAACCTCTGGTACATCGTCTCCCCCGATGGGGTGCTCGCGGGGTCGTGCGGTTTTGTCGGCAGGCCCTCGCCCGATGGGGAGGCGGAGATGGGCTACGCGGTCCTCCCGGCCTTCCGGGGCCGCGGCTATGCGACCGAGGCGGCGGCGGCCCTCGTTGAGTGGGCGTTCGCGCACCCTGCGGTGACGTGCGTGACGGCGCAGGCCGACCCGGCGAACCGCGCCTCGGTGCGGGTGCTGGAGAAGGCCGGGTTCGTGCCCGACGGCGCCGGGGACGAGGGGTGCGTGCGGTTCGTATTGTGGGAGCGAAACCTATAAAGACAGTTTCAATCGCTTTCAAAACTGGTTAAAAAGATGTGATCCAGTAGGGAGGGTCTGATCAGGTATTACGGACTGTGTAATGATCAATGTATGTACATACATTCCTCTTTTATCAGATCGAAAGAATGCAGAGCGCTGGCGGTTGTGAAGGAGTGCTGGTGCGTGTGGCTATAGTTTTTGCTCTCTTGTGAAAACGATTTTTCAAAGTGCCATTTATGGGGATGAAAACTCTAACTGTCATGACCTAGTATGCGTTTTCGACGCCGGTTGAAAAAGGGTCAAGGGGGATATGGCGAGATAGTTGTCTGGGAACTACTACTACCATATCGGGCTGGATTTTATATGAATTAGATCCGGTTATTTCAGAGAGATGATAAAATAGATTCGTGGTTTTTTATCGTATCCGCACTCTTGGCATAACTCTCTCTCTCATTTGATTGTACAGATTAATTTGAGCTGAATGTCGAAGAGTAACTACCACCGAATAGTTCTGTGTGAAGTCTTCATCGTCTATCCATGTACCTCTACATAAAACTTCAAGGACTAGGGGTTTTGATGCATCAATCTTTGGAAGTCTAGTGTAAATGCGCGTACCTTTTTGATGAATACCCTTTGAGCGAGCAGTTTTTTTTGGGAATAATTCTATCTTTGGTATTTTACCTCTATCTTCTTCCTCTTCCGATTCGGCCAACACCTCCTCTAGTGACCGGGGTTCGATTTCTTGAAGATCAGTATCCTTATATAATGTAAATTCCATTTTAGTTCCGAGATAGTCCATTCTTGTCCTTCTAACTGGGGGATTGTATACAAGGGTTACTGAAATTTCACGCTCTCCGTCTGTTTTAAGAAAACTTTCTGGAAGATAAAAGTAATAGTAATGAATTCCTTTGATTTTTATTCTATTTTCTGAGAACAGGAGCACGCTGTTTGAATTTGAGTCTGTGGCATAAGCAAAATCTGGTTGGCCATATCCGTATGTGTTATTAATCAATTCCAGTTCACTTGCGGGGGATCCGGATCCAAATAATGCAATATTTAATGGCTCCGGTCTATCGTCGGGGATACGAGCGGAAGCAAGTAAAAATGCTTTTATTGTGTTAACTGTGTATTGTGGATATTTTTTGTGTAATCGAGCCAGGTAATTAGCGACTTTCGGAGATGAAAAACTTGTTCCACAATCTGTAGTAAGCAGACTCCTTTCTTCTATCCATTTCGGATTTAAGACGAAAACACCCGTTTGGGCTATCTCCATCATATAGGAAGAGGGAGCAGTATAGGGATATGTTCCTCCTATCTCAACAATTTCAGGCTTTATCATTCCGTTCAAACCAGGTCCTGTTCTAGTAAATGGAGATGGATACCCAGTATGAGGAACAAGGCGGCTTTCTAATACTTGTGAAACATAATCTTGGGTGATTGAACCCACTGTTATAGCATAGACAGATGAAGCTGGTTCAATAATTTTGTTATCCTCTGTATCTTCACAGAGATAATGGGGGTATCTATCTGGGTAATCCAATGTTATGTTGTTACCCGCTGAAACAACGAATATTAGATCCAACTCGTGAGCAAGTTCATCGATAAAAGCAGCAAGTGGTGGTTGCTGTTTCCCTTTATACATGCACGACGCTTCGTTTCCAAATGAAATATTTACTACTCGAACATTATGATGGCGACTAATTAGCGATCGGATCGCATAACTAAGTTGATTCTCTAGAAGGCTCCTGTCATCGTATGTTGAATATACCTCTCCTGTTTCTTCGTCTTTCGCAGCGTACATCACCTTCGCTGATAATACCCATACTTCCGGATGAAAGTTTTTTTCATCACGGCACTTTTTGATGTCGCCATATAATGCTACACCTGCAACCTTAGTACCATGACCTACATCATCAACTGTTCCACGTTCAGGGGGTACACCAATTGCATCGCCAATGCCGTTTTCAAGAAGAGGGTGACCAGATGAGATTCCACTATCCAAGACAATAATCGCTGGATCATTGGGATCAGGGGGATAGCCTGTATCAATCTCACTTAGTGGTATGCGTAATTCTTCTTGACGAAAATAGACCGGATGAGGAGGACGATCGGCACGACTTACTTCAGGAAGGGATAAAATTTCGTTTAATGTTTCTATATCTATTCTTACTCTGATTAAACATAAACTATTGGTGATTATTTTATCTGTTAATTCTCCTCCTTTTGCTTCGATCAACTTTTTGATTCCGTTGATCGCGTCGGTAAGTCGCTTACTTTCCATTCTCCATAATTCAAGGTCGAGATATGCTTTTTCATCGCTTTCTAACGGCCTTTCGACTAGACTCTCACCAACCTTATCTTCTGGGGGGATTGGTTCAAATGACTCAATTAGATCAAAAGTGTCTCCATATCGTGATTCTCTGCCATATAAATTAATTTTTTCAATTATTTTCTGAAAATCTCCCGTTTCTGAGAGTGAGATTCTATAACTAATACCCCCATTTTTTGTAGGAGATGGAGAAATATATTGGATGTCACAACGTTTTAAAAACTGAATAAATTCTTTTTCACTAACTTTTGAGTTCAATTTGATTCTAAAAATTAGATTGGGATCGAGATAGTTTGAATATTCTGTCTTTTTTCTTTGATGCTCTTCTTGCATCTTGTTTAAATTGCAAATTTGAACCTCTGCGAAACCCTTTTTATCATCGCGTTTAGGACGATCAAAAGAGTGTCTTTTATTTACCAGTGTAAACTCTGTTTCATAATACGAAAGTGGAAGATGTTCTGACATTAATCATACCTTCTCTCGAATTGAAATCATTTCTTTTTGCCTTATTATTGCTCTTTCAATGTCATCCTTTGTAACTCTTTTCCTTTTATCTAACAGTGTATTTTTCATCGCCCTATTGGCTACTTGTTCGATATCGGAGCCAGAAAAGTTATTACTCTGATTTGCAAAGGAGGCGAAATCTATGGTGGTGTCTCGTGGGATGACACTCATTTTTTTTTCATATAATCGTATTCTCGACTCTGTATTGGGTAATTCAAATTGAATTATATCATCAAAACGCCGCCAAACGCCACTATCTAATAACTGGGGGTGGTTTGTGGCGGCAATAAGGACGCTCTCGCCTTGATAATCTTCAAGCATCAACATGAAATTGTTAACTACGCGTTTAATTTCACCGTGCTCCGTTGGGTCATCACGCTTTTTCCCTATAATGTCAAATTCATCAAAAAGTACGACCCATCTTCCGCTTTCGATATAATCAAAGACTTTCCTAATGTTTGCAGCGGTTTCACCTAGAAATGATGAGATTAGAGATTCAAATTTTACTACTAAGAGTGGATAACCAATTGCTGAAGATAATACTTTTGCCGATAATGTTTTTCCTGTTCCTGGAGGACCATAAAATAGCAGTTTATTCTTTGGTTTTAATCCATAATTGGATAATATATCCTTATTTTTTATTTCGAGTGGGATTTCCCGAAGTCTTTCTTCCACTTCTTGAGAAATAATCAGATCAGACCAATCGCTAAATGGTTTCTTAATTTCTAATAATGGAAACCCTTTTTCATTATCGCGAGGAATTGGTTGTGTTCGAAATGATAGTGTACTCTGATATTTTGATTGGTCTTTAAATTGATCTTTAATTATTTTTCTTAATTTTATCGCTACAAGGTGGTGGTTCAGTTGCTCTTCATGCTCTATTATTTCTTGCGCTACTTGTTGGAACAACCTCTCGTCTTTTGTAGCGAACGCTTGAAATAGTCTTTCAATATCATCGGAGTTCATTTTTGTCCCTACCTCATACCACTACCACAGATGGTGAATGGAGGATGATCCTTCGATTATCAATTAAATGATGTAACTAGTTTTAATAATCATAAACGTATCCTGTGCGGGGTGAATCTCTCTAATTGTCATTATCTCAATACAAATGGTGATACGCATACTATTTAGTGGTCTTCATCATCTTGTCCTATATTTATACGGCAAAGCCTTGCCAAAGCAGCAAATCTTATCTCTCGTTATCTCTTCTCCTTCACCCACCACAAAAATGCCCCTCTCCTCGCCCTTTCATCCCTCCGTCATGCCTGAAGAAGCATCCACGCCGAATCCGTCGAAAATTCTGCGAGGAAGTCCTCACCACCGTCGACCCCCAGGGAAAAGACCGGTTTTGTCCTGCCTTTGGTGTAAGGGGGGAGAAGGAATGAAAGCGTCCTACAATCCAATACTATCCTCCCTCTTAATATCACCTCGTGCCCTTTTGGGAGTGATGATCTCCGAACTCGTACCCTGCACGATGGTCGAGCAGGAGGGAGGCGGCCGATGACCCTCCGCGCCTATGCCGACCTGCTGCGCATCCACTTCGCGTTCGCCTGGCCGCTCCTCTTCTGCTCGGGCCTCTTTCTCGCCTTCGGCACGTACGGCGGTTTTTCCTGGTCTCTGGTCGTCACGGCCG
>NZ_JAQVNX010000030.1 GCF_028702905.1 Methanofollis sp. | reverse complement strand
GAGGCCGTACCCGACACACCCGCACAGAAACCGAAGGCAAAGGCAGGGGACGACCTTGCCGCCTTCAAGGCAGACGAGAACCTCCTTGCCAACCTGCATGCGCACCTCGCCGCCACCCAGGCGGCAGTCCAGCAGCCCAGGCAGGAGAAACTCCGTCTCCAGAAAGTCCACCGTCTCTTTGAATGGACCGGCAAGGCCGTCAAGAAATACGGCTACGACCGCCTGGAGATGATGCTCGACTCCTATGCCTCGATGGGCTACCTCTCCCATGAAGAGGTCTCTCAGGTCAAGGAGATCGCACGGCTCATGCCCGCCTCTCTCGGCGAAGTCGACGAGATGAAGGCCGAAGAGTTCGTCTCAGAACTCTATGTCTTGAACCGCATCCTCGACCCGAACGACACCGCACTGGACAGAGACATGATCGAGGTGCTGATGGACCACAACCGCACAAAAATCGAAGGTGCAAAGACGGAAGAGACCGGGAAAGACTCCGGCGACGACTGGGTGAAATCGCTGGAAAGGATCTGAAAAGGATATGATGGATGTCGAGCGAAGCCATTACGACTGCTATATTGCTCATCGGTGCTGTAATAGCAGCCGGAGTGCTCGTCAATGCAATCTTTCCCATAATTTATACCATCTCTGACACGGCAGGATCGACATCCCATGCCGTGGATCGACAGGTCCGCACAGACGTCAAGGTCATCAACACTTTTGCCTCGGCCTCCGGCCCGACCGCAAAGATCTGGCTGAAAAATGTCGGTTCGGTCAGGATCGCGGCGAATGATCTGGAAGGCGCAGATATTTTTATCGGGAAGACCGGCGATTTCGACCGGATCTCCTACCCCGGCGACTGGACTTTCACCATCCTCGACGGCGGCCCCGACTACTGGCAACCCGGTGCGACGGTCCGGATCGACGCCAACACCAATCTTCTCCCTGATACCTCCGGAGATGTCGTCTACTTCCAGATCGTGCTGCCCGGCGGGACGGTGAGGTCCACAGAATTCACGGCAGGTGCATGAAGCATGGGGGCGGGGTCACTGGTCACGGCGGCAATCTCCATCGTCCTTCTCGTGGTCGTCGCGTACGCGATCATCGGCGGCATCCTCGTCACCGCGGACGTGGTCGCCACCGCCCACAAGGACCAGGTCCAGGTGCAGGAGTCCTGTCTCCATACGTCTATCGCGATCGTCGGCCACTCTGCCGATGCCGGGACCATCTATGTGCTCGTGGAAAACACAGGGAGCGAACCTGTCCTGACGTTCGACCGGATGGCGGTCTTCACCGCCGTGGAGAACGGAACCCCGGTCTACTATCCCTACAACCCTTCGGGCGGCGCAGGCACCTGGTCATGGGTCTCGATCCAGCCTGACTCCATCCATCCCCATGAACTCGACCCGGGCGAGACGATGAACATCTCCATCCTGTACGAGGGCAACCAGCCGGACTGGGCCCAGGTAACGACGCCAAACGGCATCTCGGACTCCGCATATCTCAGGTGAGAACATGGCAGAAGAATCAAAAGAATCCCTTAGCGACCTCCTTGGCGGCAGTGACAAGAAGATCCTCTCCACCGGGAACAAAGAGCTCGACAAGAAGATCGCAGACGGACTCCCTCTCGAGTCCTTAACCCTCATCGAAGGGGAGAACGATACAGGCAAGAGCGTCCTGACCCAGCAGATCGTCTGGGGCGCCATGAAACAGGGGCTCAATGTGGACCTCTTCACCACCGAGAACACCACCAAGAGTTTCATCAACCAGATGGAGTCGATGAGCCTTGACATCTCAGACTACTTTGCCTGGGGATATCTGCGGGTATATCCCCTCCATACCGTCGGTTTCGAATGGAACAAGGAGGACATGCAGGGCGTCCTCCAGACGATCATCACCCATATCCAGAGGAGCACGTCCCAGGTCGCCGTCATCGACTCCCTGACGCTCTTCACCGAGTACGCCTCGACCGACATGATCCTCACCTTCTTCACGAACTGCAAGAACCTCGTCGACCACGGCAAGACCATCCTGATCACCCTGCACACCTATGCCTTCGAGGCCGACACCCTGGTGCGTATCAGGTCGATCTGCGACGCCCACCTTTTCATGAAGAAGGCGCTCGTCGGCGACAAGTACGTGATGATGCTCGAAGTGGTGAAGGTCCGCGGGGCGCAGAAGACAACAGGGAACATCATCAGTTTCGAGGTCCACCCCGGTTATGGCATGAAGATCATCCCGATGACCTACGCAAAGGTCTGATATGAGCAGTCTGCCCTTCTCGATCCAGCTGCCTTTCAAGACGGAAGCCAACGAAGACCTGAGCGGATGCTATCATGACCTGGAGTCGTCGGCCCTCTATCGCATGCTCCCGACAAATGCACGAGAATATGTCAAACAGTGCCCACACCTCCTCGAGTACCTCAACATCTTCCCGGTGAACACCTACGGGATCCCCCTCTTCTTCTCCGAACTGACGCGGGACGTCAGGAAGATCGAGACCCTCAACCTCATCTACCCGGTGGGGGAGGACACCTTCATCCATATCCTCACTGACCCCGAGGACGTCAGGAACTACTATATCCCGATCGAGCCTTCGTTCCTGCACAGTGTCAACACACTGATGCCGGTCGTCGAGAAACGTCTCATCGACCTTCTGGACGCGCTGGAAAAGGATCCCGTGACCGAAGAGGAACGCGTTGCGGTCCTCAAAAATCTTATCAATGAGATCCTGTATGCCCGTGTTCCCGGCGAGGAGATCGGCCCCGGTGCCGCAGACACGGTCGCTGAAAAGTCCATTAAGGACCGGATCGCCGGGTTCCTCAACACCGACTTTTCGGCAAAGAAAAAAGCCGATGAGGACGACGCACTTGCCGGGTTGGTGCAGACCGCCGATGGACGGATCGTCGTCTCCCCCCCTGAATACCGTGCCCTCGAATACCTGATGATCCGCGACAAGATCGAGATGGGCATCCTCAAACCCTTCCTTTCAGATCCCAATATCGAGGATATCACCTGTGACGGCGTCGGCCCGATCTTCATCGAGCACAAGATGCTCAGGGGTCTGAAATCGGTTATCGGGTTCACGGAATCCCGAGCCCTCGACGCCTTCGTAATCAAGATGGCCGAGCGGATCAAGCGGCCGATCACCTACCGGAACCCGGTGGTGGACGCTACCCTCCCGGACGGTTCCCGTATCAACATCGTGTACGGCACCGAGGTGAGCAAGCACGGGAGCAACTTCACCATCCGTAAGGTGAACGAGATCCCTCTCTCCATTCTCCAGCTCATCGACTCCAACACCTGCGACTACACGGCCGCCGCCTATCTCTGGATCTGCCTGGAGTTCGGGATGTCCATGTTCGTGAGCGGCGAGACGGCAAGCGGCAAGACGACGAGCCTCAACGCCCTCACCACCTTCCTCCCGCCGGAGAACAAGATCGTCACCATCGAGGATACCCCAGAACTGACAGTCCCGCACAGGAACTGGACTCGCGAGGTCGCCAAGGCGAAGGGCAAGGGCGAGGGCGACGGGGCCGATGTGACGATGTTCGACCTCCTGAAGGCCGCCCTCCGTCAGCGCCCCAACCAGATCCTGGTCGGTGAGATCCGTGGTGTCGAGGGGAGCGTCGCATTCTCCGCCATGCAGACCGGCCACCCTGTCATGAGCACCTTCCACGCTGCGTCGGTCGAGAAACTGATCCAGCGTCTCTGCGGCGACCCGATCCTCATCCCGAAGACGCACGTCGACAACCTGAACATCGTCATTATCCAGAGCGCCGTCCGTCGTCCTGGCGGCGGGACGGTGAGGCGGATGCTCAGCATCAACGAACTCGTCGGCTACGACCCTCAGACGCAGGGCTTCTCCTTTGTCGAGATGTTCCACTGGGATCCGGTCACCGACGAACATGTCTTCTGCGGGAAAGGGAGCAGTTACCTCCTTGAAAACAAGATCGCAACTCTACTCGGCATCCCTGAGAGCAAGAGGAGCGAGATCTATTTCGAGGTCGATAAGAGGGCCAATATCCTGCGCAGGCTGAATGCCGCTGGCTGTACGAAGTTCTGGGACCTCTTCCACATGATCTCAAAGATCAAGAAGCAGGGTCTCCTGAATATCGAGGTCTGAGATATGTTCGAGTCACTCAAGGACAGGATTCAGGAAGTAAACGGGGGCGAGATCCCTTTTTCCGAGTCTGTCGATTCGATAAAAAAGAAGATCTCCGAGGTCTCCGAGAACAAGATGATGGAAGGGGACCTCGTCTTCATGACCACCTATATGGCCTCTGCCATGACGGCCAATGTCTCCCGCCCCGAACTCTTCGAGTACACGGCGAAGAGGCACGAGTACATCTCGACGAAATATATCGAGCGTGTGGTCTTTTTCGTAAACAGCTGGCATTACAGTTACTCGGAAGGCCTGAGAATAATCGCCGAACGGGTCAACAACACCATGCTCAGGAGCATGTTCAACAGGTACGCCAACGCCATCGAGTCCGGCGTCCCTGACTCCGAATTCCTGGATGTGGAACTGAACACGGCCAGGAGCGTCTATCGGAACACCTTCGAGCAGGGTTTTGAGATGCTGAAGAAGTGGGGTGACGCGTATATCGCCCTCCTCTTCTCCTCGATGCTTGTTGCGATCATCATCATGATCTCGGTGGCGATCTACGCGCCAAGCGGCATCGACTCGGCCCTCAACACGTCCTATGCCCTGGTGCTCCTCACCTCCGGGTTCGGCGTCGCCCTGATGTACAAGGCCGTGCCTGTAGACGAGAAGACGCTCGACCGGTCGATGAACCACTGGTGTTCGAAGGAGCAGGCGATGATCGACACGCTGCAAAAGCCTCTCCTTATCATTATGGCAGTAAGCGTGCTCGTCCTCGTCCTTGCCGGTGTGCAGGCAGGGCTGATCTTCCTCCTTGTCGGTGTCATCCTCGCACCCCTCGGAATCATCGGCTACATCGACAACCACAATGTCATCCTGCGGGACGAGGACTTTCCTGCCTTTATCAGGGGCATCGGGTCGATCATGGAGGGCAAGGGGACGACGGTCGTTGAGGCGATCCGCGAGATCGACAGGAAGTCCCTGGTCAACCTGGAACCTCTCATCAATTCGGTCTACACGAAGTTGAACCTCGGCCTTGACGAGGCGGTCACCTGGGAGAAGTTTATCGGCGAGTGCGGCACAAACCTCATAGCGAAATACATGAACATCTACCGGGACTCGGTGGCCATGGGCGGCGCACCCGGTGTCGTCGGCAAGATCGTCGGGTCCTCGATGCTCTCCCAGGTGCTGCTGCGCAGGAAGCGCGACATGGTGGCGACCGGTTTTATCGTCCTCCTGGTGCCGATGCATATGGCAATGGTCTCGATCTTTCTCGCCCTCTATCAGATCCTGGAGACGATGTCAGAGGCGATCGCCAGTGTCATGGAGAGTCTCGGGGACAATGGCGCTGCATTAAATTCTCCTGACTCGGTTGCAGGGTCGATGATGGGGTCCATGAATCTCTTCATCAACTTCCCTGCCGACAAGATGGTGCCCTATGTGACGACCATCCTCCTATTGATCACTCTCTCAAATATCCTGGCCGGCAAGATCGTGGTGGGTGGCGACCGGTATATGTGCTACTTCCTATCTGCCCTTCTCTTCACCCTGACAGGAATTCTGTTCCTTGTGGTGCCGCCGATGATCAGATTGTTCTTCCAGATCCCTACCTTCGGAACGGTGTGAAAATGAAGACCTTGAAATTTCCCGAGATAAACCCGAAGATCAGGCGTTTCCTGATCTTTTTCGCGACTGTGGGCGCCGGTTCGGTCCTCATCCTCTATGACCCCCCGATCGAACTGCTGATCGGGGCAACGGTCGCTGTAGGGTGCCTGATGCTCCTCCTCCTTGGCGCCGTCCACCTCTCCGACCTCCGCCCGGCCATGATCCGGCAGAATGTCCGGGCCTGGAGAGAAAAAAGGAATGAGGCGGCCGAGGTTCAGGCCCCGCCCGTGCAAAAAAAAGAGTCGTCAGGCAGGATCGGTGCGGTCCTCGTTTCCCTGCCGGTTGCTGTCCATGACGGCATCGGGCGGCTGAAGGCCACCCTGCTCCACAGGGATAAGACGTTTCAGGAGATCGACGCGAAGCTTGACTCCACGGTGAAAGGGCAGGACGCGGTTCCTGATCCGGCCGGAGCCCTGCCAGCCGCACCGATCGCCGGGGCAGGGGTTGCCTCCTCGCCGGTCGCCGGCGGCGCCGACCCGTCTGATCCTCTCCTCGACGTCAGCATGGAGGACCTTGAGAGTCTCAACCTCGACGATCCGGAGAATGGATCGGGTGCCTCTCCGTCACTGGATATCTCCCTTGACAATGATCTCCCCATGGCTCCGACAGACGATGCGATTGTTTCCGGGATCCTTGAGGCGAATTCGGCTGAGCTGGAAGAATTTTCAGACCTCGGTGACATCGACGAACTTGCAGGGCTCGACGAGATCAGCCTCGACGAACTGGACCTTCCTGACGAGGCAGACCTTGTGGCAGAGGTGGACGGTCTCTCTCCCGAACCTGCGGCAGACGCGCTTGCGTCGGCGATCGCACCGGCCGCGCCTCCCCAGCCCCCTGCCCCCGTCGTCGAAGAAGAGCCAGAAGAAGAGAACATGCTGGCATTTGCCATGGGGGGAGGAGATTCCGACGCGCTCATGGACCTCCTCAAGACCGATTCCAAGAAGCAGAGGAAAGAGGACTATAACAGCCTGCTGCGTGATATGAAAGATGTGAAGGTCTCTGCCGACGACCTTGTTACCGGTCTCCAGGATACCCTGGATATTTTGAAAAATCCAAAGAAAAAGAAGGTGAAGCATCATGACTGAAGTTCCTGTTAAAATCGAGATTGATGGAAAATGGGTGGGTGCAAAGTTGACTCTCGGGCCTGACGAGATTCAGGTTACCGGGCCGAAATCTTTTGCTATTTCCAACAAGTCGATCTTTGACCTTGATGCGAAAGGCAGTGTCCTCAGCATCACCATAAAAGGGCAGGAAAACCAGCCGATAAAGATCGCGTCCGTCGAAAAAGTGTTGAATGTTCTGAAAAGACATATCCTCGCTACATGTAATGCCTACCGCCTTGCCGCTTACTTCATGTCCCCCGCAGTCAGGGGCGGGGTGTTTGTCAAGGATGCACGCTGGGAAAAAGGCGGCATTGATGTATTGAAGTCGGGCATCTGGTTTTTTTCGAATACAGAGCAGATATGCGTTCCTCTTGCCGACGTTGCAGCCATCGAACTGACCAAGCGCGAGGTGCAGGGGAAGGACACGGATGTTGTGAAGATCGACCATATCGAGGGAACCGAGGTAGTCACCAGTTTTGTCCTCTGCCCCCTCACCACCCTGCAGATCCTCTATAATTTTCTGAAGGACGCCACAAAGGGCATGGATATGGAGGGGGACCTGGACCCGAAGTCCGCACAGGTCGCCATGCTCGTCTACAGCGGGATGGATACGGCGTCGATTGAGAATATGCTCGGTGTATCCCTGAAAGAGATTGACCAGATCTATGATGCCCTGATCCGTCTTGGTCTTGCGGAGGTTGCGGTGGTCAGGAGAGAGGTAAAACTTACCACAAAAGGCGTCAGGTACATCACAGACGCCACAAAAGTTTAAATAATTAATTATTCCATCTTTTTCTAAAAAAGAAATATTTATGTATTGGATGCCCCAAATACAATCTGAGAAGACCATGGGAAGAATCCTTATCGTCGATGACACGCTCTTCATGCGAACTCTCCTGAAGAATATCCTCTTCTCCGGGGGGCACACCATTGTTGGCGAAGCAGAAAACGGTGAAGAAGCCATTGCCAGATATCAGGAACTGAAGCCTGATCTCGTTACGATGGACGTCGTCATGCCGAAGATGAACGGCATCGACGCGTTGAAGAACATCCGCGCGGCCGATCCGAATGCAAAAGTCGTGATGTGTACCGCGGTGGGTCAGGAACAGATGGTAAAACTGGCAGTAAAAACCGGTGCGAAAGGCTATATTGTCAAGCCCTTCCAGGCGCCGAAAGTGCTTGAGGAGGTGAAAAACGTCCTTGGGGCTTGATCATGATTCGGGTGCTTATTGTCGATGATTCAATCTTTATCAGGACGATACTGAAGGATACCCTCAGTGCTTCCCCGGGAATAGAGATCGTCGGCTCCGCTTCAGATGGCGAGGAGGGTCTCAGGATGATCGACGAGCTCAGGCCAGATGCCATGACACTCGATATCGAGATGCCGAAGGTCAGCGGGATCGAGTTATTGAAGAGGCTGAAAGGTGCGGAGTACCGTCCCAAGATCCTGATGCTCAGTTCTCTCACCTCGAAGGACGCCGAACACACCCGCCTGGCCCTGAGCCTTGGCGCCGACGACTTCATGCTGAAACCGCAGGACATCTTCCGGGTGCGTGGCCTGAAAGAAGAACTTGTGGCAAAGATCAGGCATCTGATAGAGATCAGGCCGGCACAAAAAGTCAGATCCGTATCAGACGAGCTTGCCACCCATGTGGTCCTCTTTGGTTCGTCGGCCGGCGGCCTCCAGCAACTGGACCGTGTCCTCTCTGACCTCTCCCCTGAAATGACGGCAGCTGTCGTCATCACGCAGCATATGCCCGAAGGGTTTACGGCTGCCCTTGCCGAGCGTTTCAACCGGATCTGTCCTCTTCCCGTACATGAATCCGAAAACGGCCATCTCATAAAAAAAGGCGAGGTCATTGTCTGTAAGGCGGGGTTCCACTCCGTGATCTCCTCGTTGCTGACGAGGGAGGGAAAAACCGGAGGAAAAATCGTCCATTCCACAGCGCCGCCGGTCCATGCCGTCCGCCCGGCGATTGACAAGACCTTCTCGTCGGCGGCAAAGACCTATGGGCGCAATACGCTCGCGGTTGTCCTGAGCGGGATGGGGAACGACTGCGGCGAAGGTGCGGTTGATGTCAAGGCCGCCGGAGGGACGGTTTTCGTATGCAAAGAGGAAGACTGTCTCGTCTATGGGATGGCCCGCTCTGCATTGAAGAGGAACAGCGTCGATAAAGTCCTCCCTCTCTCGGATATACCCCGTGAGGTACTGAAGACGGTTCGAACAATGGAGATGGGAAATGTCTGATATGGAAGAGTACAGGGGACTGTTTGTAACAGAATCCCGGGAGAACCTTGACACAATTGCTCAGGCCCTCCTGACCCTTGAAGAGTGTGAAGACCGGGAAACGATCGATGAGATCTTCAGGTCGGCCCACACGATCAAGGGCGCCTCGGCCTCGATGGGCTATATGAAGCTCGAAAAGCTCTGTCATTCGATGGAGGACCTCTTCGACCTCATCAGGAACGGGAAGCTGAAGGCTTCTGCTCCTCTCATCGACCTTTTCCTCGCCTGTACCGATCAGATCGATGACATCCTGGAATCCATCGACGGTGGGGGAGATGACACCGGGCACTCCATCGACGACCTGGTCTCGTCTCTTGAAGCCTGGACAAATGGGGGAGATGGCGGCGCTCCGGCTAACGGCGAACCCGAAAACAACGGTGTCGACGAGGCCCGCCCCGAAGAAGCACCCTCTCCCTCCGGGTCCGGCGATATGTATGTCGTCGGGGTCGACCTGGTCCCCGAATGTTCGATGAAGGATGTCAGGGCGATGATCGTCCTCTCCAACCTCGAAGAGATCGGCCAGATCGTCTCCACGAAACCGGCCCGGGAGGAGATCGAGAACGGGAAGATCGAGGCCCACTTCGAGGTCGTCGTCCAGAGCGAGGCCGGTGCCGAGGCGCTCAGGGCAGCAGTCTCCGGGACCGACATCGCCGGTGTCACCGTTGACCTGGATGCTCCTCGCCCGGTGCAAAAACCTCAGAAAAAACCGGAAGAGGCGTCCCAGAAATCCGATCACCATGAACGGGGCCGGGAGATCAAGAACCTCAGGGTCGATCTTCACCTCCTCGACCAGATGATGAACCTGGTCGAGGACCTCGTCATCAACCGCGGGCGTCTCAAGCAGATCGCCCAGAAGAACCAGATCAAGGAGTTCGACGAGGCCCTGAATATGGTGGGCCGCTCTGTGGCCGACCTGCAGAACCTGATGATGCACATCAGGATGATCCCGTTGAACCACATCTTCAACCGCCTCCCGCGGGTTGTCAGGGACGTGGCGCAACACGACCACAAGGAGGTCGAGTTCGTCATCGAGGGCGGCGACACCGAACTTGACCGGAGTGTCATGGACGGCCTCAACGACCCCCTCCTCCACCTGATCAGGAATGCCGTCGACCACGGCGTCGAACCCCCCGAGGAGAGGAAAGCGGCCGGAAAACCGGAGAAAGGTCTTCTCCGCCTCTCGGCCCGGCGTGACCGCGACAATGTCGTCATCAGGATCGAGGACGACGGTGCCGGGGTCAACTACGAGAAGGTCCGCCAGAAGGCTGTTTCCCGGGGACTGTACACCGCCGAAGAGGCGGCCACCCTGACAGACGACCAGATCATCGACGTCCTTTTCAACCCGGGATTCTCGACCGCCGATACGATCACCGATATCAGCGGGAGAGGCGTCGGTCTTGACGTGGTCAGGGCGGCGATCGAGTCCCTGAAAGGGTCTATCAAGGTCGAGTCGATCCGCGGAAAGGGTACCTGTTTCGAACTTGTCCTGCCGCCCACCATGGCCATCGTCGAGGTGATGATGGTCAGGATCAATGGAAAGAGGTGCGCAATCCCGATCTCGAATGTTGTCGAGGTGGCGATGCTCAAGAGCGAGGGGATCCACAGGGTCGGCAATAGCCGGGTGATCCTCCTGAGAGACGAGGTGCTCCCCCTCTACACGCTGGACGACATGTTCGGCAGTTTCCAATCGGGCGAAGTCCTTGTCGTCCTTCAGTATCGTTCAAAGAAATGCGGGATCCTGGCCAATGTCGTAGAAGGGCAGCAGGAAGTCGTCGTAAAGCCGCTCAGCGCCCTTGTCGGAAGTTGTCCCGGGGTCGGGGGTGTCACCATCCCCGGTGACGGCGAAGTGGTGCCGGTCCTTGATGTGAACACCATAGTATGAGGCACATAGTATGCAATTAACAGCGTTACAGACGGATGCACTGGGAGAACTCGGGAACATTGGTGCGGCCCATGCAGCGACCACCCTCTCCCAGATGCTCATGAGCCAGATCGAGATGGATGTACCGGCGGTCTCCATCGTCGACATCTCAAAGTTCTACTCGGTTATCGATGACGAATGTGCTGCGCTTGTTGTCTTCCAGATTACCGGCGAAGCCCATGGACAGGGGTATGTCGTTCTCTATATGCCGCAGAAGTCGGCGGTCTGCCTGACCAATACGATGCTTGGCATGAACGACATGGACCGGGAGATCAATGACATGGACCAGAGCGCTCTGATCGAGGTGGGGAACATCATGGTCTCGGCGTTCCTGGATGCGACCGCCGAACTGCTCGGTATCGTCATGCTGCCGTCTCCGCCGTCTCTCTGCGTGGATATGGCTCATGCAGGCATTCAGTCGATCCTTGCAGAGGTTGCACAGGACACGGACGAAGTGGTCATCTTCAGGACGAACCTTCATAATGGCCAGAACGAGATCGAGGGGACGATCCTCCTCTTCCCTGACCTGACATTGCTCAAAAACCTTGTCACCCTCCTTGAATCCCTGACTTCGCCGGCTCAGTCTTCCTGAGAGGATTTAGATGGTCGAATTTCAGCCTATCGGTGTGAATGCGCGGGTTATCGGGATCGGGGAGTACTGTGTGGGCAGCGGGCCGATGACCACCATCGGTCTTGGTTCATGCATCGCCCTGATCCTCCATAATGAGCGTCTTTCTCTCGGCGGCATGGCGCATGTCATGCTGCCTGAAAGCAAAGGCCACAGGGATCGGCCGGGAAAGTTTGCGGATACGGCTGTCGCCGTCCTTCTCGAAGGAATGGATGCACAGGGGTCGAGGAATGGGTCGCTCACGGCAAAACTGGTGGGCGGAGCCAATATGTTCGGGTTCAATGACAATAACCTGAATATCGGCGATCGGAATATCAAGGCTGTCCACATGTCCCTGCAGGAACACCGTATCCCGGTCATCTCCGAGGATGTTGGCGGGAAGGTGGGGCGGTCGGTGCTGTACTTCCCGGAGAACCACGGAAAGATCACGGTCCGAAATGCGAGCGGAACATGCACCGAGATGTAATTCCCCTCCTGTTTTTTCTTCTTCTTCTCGTGGCACCTGTGTCTGCCGATCTGGTGATCTTCCCGCCCTCTTCGTCGACCTATTCGACATATCTTGTGAATGATTATACCAATGGTCCTGAAGGTGAGGTCATTTTCGCCACGTCTTCGGGCCTGACGTCGTATAATGGCAACTGGACCACCTATCACTATCCCCCTGCGTACCGGAGAGACGCGCTCATCTCCGATTTTATTCTCTCGGTCGCCTACGGGCCTGACGGGATGCTCTGGATCGGGACTCCTGCCGGTCTGCAGCGGATGAATGGCCCGGCTTTTGAGGTAGTGGCCGGCCAGGAGCAACTCAAGAACCCTGCCGTGATCGGTCTCCAGCGCTGGGACGATGCCCTCTGGATAGAGACGCACAATGCCGGGATGCACAGGCTGGAAAACGGGTCATGGACCTGGTTCAAGCCTTTCCATGGCGGCCCGGGGAGTTATGCCCTGGATGACCTCGTCCTTGACCCTGCCGGCGGGGTGCTGTACTGCGTTTCCCGTGCGGATGGTATCTTTGCGGTCGGGGAGAACTGGAGTGCCGGGTTTTATCCTGTCATGCCCGAAGGCCGCCAGGTGACCGGGTTTACGGATGCGGTCACGGACCCCTTCGGCGGGGTCTACCTCTTCAACCGGAGTGGTGTCTCCCACCTGGACGGTGACGGTCTGGCAACGGTCGTCAGCGTGCCGGGCGACCTTGGCGTCAGTGAGATCAACGATGTCTGCCCTGCCCCTGACGGTTCTCTCTGGGTGGCGACCGACCATGGATTATTCCAGTGGAAGGACGGCGTCGTCCTCGACCACGTCTATCGGGCTCACGGCATCTGGTCGAATGTCATAAAGACCGTTTTTGTGGACTGCACCGGCAGGTGCTGGTTCTCGACGCCGACGGCGATAGGGTACTATTATCCTGACGATGCCGCCAGGGACAGGATCAGATTTTTCTTTGATGGGCCGAGAAAACTTCTGTTCTCGGGGGATACCTCTCCGGTCCCCTGAATGTGAGCATATCCCGAAACTCTCGTTCACTCCCCCAATCTCTGCATACAGAGATCAGGAGAAAATATCATGATCGGGTCGATATCTTCCTGAATTCCCTGAAGAATCGTGCGAAACCCCCGCCTTCCCCTACCTCTCTGCCGGGGGACTGACGCTCCCGGACCCCCGAAACAGGATAGGGTCAGGGAAGAGAGACCAGAGATCCTGATGAAGGAGATTGCCCTCCGCCCCCTATCACAATGATGGGGGGTCGGGGGGTGAAACCCCCCGGACAAGACGCCAGAACAGGATTTTTCAGAACCGAATGTGCGTCTTTTCATCGGCGTGCATGAAGGTTCGGATCAGTTCTGGGATGAACTCTGTGTCAGAATCGGATCGGGGAGGGTAGAATAGAATCAGACATGAGTCGGGAGCACGCCTCAGGCATACCGCATGAAAATTGTTCTGAGGAGTTCGTCTGGTCAACGTGCCTTCCCGCACGCTTGCGCCGGGGGCGCTGCCCACGGACCCCCGGGATTACGATAGGACGGGGAAGGCAGAGGGCGAACCTTTTCTGAAGGTGATTTTGTCCTCTCCATCTCCATCATGGGGTGCTCGTTGAGAGTCAAAACCTCATGAAAACCCGGAGAACGGATCTTCTGGATCATTTTCATGGTAAATCCTGACACGGGGGTTGCCATCCCCACCCCCGGTGGCACGTCAAGAACAAAATGACGCCCCCCGAATGTACCCGGAAGATAGAGATCTCTGGCTGTGGAAAATTATTCTGTACTCCCTCGCAAAAAGAGCGCCGGAGACGGCACCTCCTTCTTCACGATCTCTTCTCTGCCTTCCCGGCCCCATCGCAATCACGGGGACGACCGGAGGGAGCGATGAAGATGGCCGGGGGGTGGGCGAGGGGTCAGTGTTCCTGCCCGCTCTCCTGGTGTGAGGAGCGTGATCAAGGGTTCCTGAAGATCCGACACTTGGGGGATGACGAGCCCCTAACCTACTGTGCCTTCAGGGTCTGTCTGCAATAGGCGTCTATGGAATCTATCAATGCTTTTTTTGCTTTTTTAACCTGCTTCTCGTCTTTTGAGAAGAGTTCGTGCGCCAGATAGTTTATGAGGGTCAGGTAATAGTCCATCGAGGGATATTTTTTCTTCATGTCCCTGATCTGGATATACGACTCGGCCTCGCGTTCTGAGAGGAGGGAATAGACAATGTCAAGGAGGCCGACAATATAGGGCGGCATACGCTTCTCTATCGCCTGTTTCCTGAATGTCTGGTACCCTGACCGCGTGGTGGTCCGCAGGGAGAGGAGCATCCCGAAGTAGAGGGGTTCGACGCTTGCCGGGAACTGCTGGATCATCTGCTTCACGACGCCGGCGGCCCTTCCCCCGTCGCCCTCTTCGATGGCAGAGTAAAAAGCCTCCTGGAGGAACTCTCTGTCATCAAAAAAACGTGTCTGTGCAATTTTCAGGAACTGCTCTTTCATCTCGTGGTTCCGGTCTCGTTTTGCTTTTTGAAGACCGATCTTGATGAAGGCCCGCTCGCCCGGGAACCAGTCGATTGCACAGGAGATCATCAGCCAGAAGGTGCGCACAAGCCACGGGCTGTTTTTGAAAGGTATGTTTGAATCTGCATCAGTATGGATGCGGGTGATCTCGATCATCTGTTCCCGCGCCTGCAGTTCCATTTCCCCGGGTGCACGGGGAATATTTTTGAATCCTGCAACTTCTTTGAGGGACAGGGCATAATAACAGAACGCAAGGGAGGTGTGGACCAGAATGTCCTGGGAGCGGTACTTTCTCAGGTACGGGATAGCATGCTCGAAGTCCCCTGACTTCATCAGTTTCAGGCCTGCGATGACTTCCAGGCCTGCCCGGGGATTTTTCCCTTTTTTCAGTCTGGTGGCGCTCTCGATCACCCGTTCGATCCGTCCCTCGTTCGATGCGCGGCCCTGGGTATCAAATATCTTGAAACAGATCGAGTCGATGAAGGCGTTGTAACTCTCGTCGTCAAGATCGGGAAAAGAAGATTCCAGTGCGGAAACAGCATGCCCGAAAAAAACAGGGAGTTTATCGTCGATCTTGGAGATATTCTTCTCGATATATCCGAAAAAATCCAGTCTGAGCATCTCGATCTTCTCATACTGGATTGCATCAGAGAGTATCTCGCCGCGCATACTAGATGATAATGATATGTCGTATTAAATTTTAAGAAATTGATTTTTTTGTCCCTGAAAGGGACCTGTCTTCTGTTCAGAGATACCGGGTCTTTGTCTCAAGAGTGATCCTGAAGGGGTCCGAATTTTGCGTTTTGACGACCAGGTAAAATGGCTTTCCTGAGACCTCGATATTTTTGATGACCGTGCCCCGCCCTTTGACCTCTGCCCCGTCGACGATCTTGTTGTCCTTTGCATCGACAAGTAGCACGCTGATGCCGGCGGCCTCGGGCCTGCTGCCCCCCTCAAGGGTGCAGTTGATCCTCCAGAGCGGATAGGGCACGGTGAAGGTGTCGGTGGCGCCGCCCCGCGACTCCTCCAGATATGCGAAGGTGCTGATATTGGACTCCTGCCAGGAAGGATCGGATGCTCCGAAATGGCCCGGACTGTTCTCGGGAATAAGATGGATCTGGTATTGTAATGCAGGATTTTTGACATACGCCAGTCTCCGGACCTCGACAGAGGGCGCAGGGGTCTGCGGCACCTGCAGGATCGGGGTGGGCGTCATGACCGCCAGAACCGGGGTAGTCTCCTCTGGTGCCGCAGGGAGGGAAAACCAGCCCGGATGAGTGATACAGGCAAGGAGGATGACAATCCCCACGCCTGCCGCGACACTCAGAAGATCTCCTGATGCCATACATCATAGATCGGCATTTGAGAGAGAAAAATATTCCCCTATTTCTCGCAAATGATTTTGATTATATACTTTATTCTCGTATTGTCTCCATGACCCCAATTGGAAAAATCGAAACCTATATACAAAATAACTGTTCTTTATTCTTTATGGAAATCCCCGATCTCAGGACATGGATCTTTTTGTACCTGATCTCTTCTGTAGCTCTCCTGTGGGCTGCATTCCTCTCTGCACAGGGGGTCCTGCTGGGGATGAGTGTCATCCTTGTCATCGTCGTCATTGGCACGAATTTTTTCGTCGTTTTTGCGGAGATCCGGAGAACTGCAACACGCAAGGAGATGATGCAAAGACTCTCAAAGGTTGAAGTCTCATCTCATGATGAGAAAGATGGCTGAAGATCAGGGCTCTCCCGACTCTCCTTTTCAGAGGGATTTTTACCGCCAGTGTAAAGCATTACACGAGATCCTTTCAACGATATCCGGACGTGCAGAACTCCTGAAATTGATTCGAGCCGAGGAAGAACTCCCGCTCTCTGTCCGCGATCTCTCCATGAAGGCCCTGGTCATCAGGAGAGGGAAGGACGAAGCCCATTTTTACGATATGCTCCTGAATTTTCTGAATGTTGCCATGCTTGTCCAGGAGTCGCACAGGGTCGATATCGAGTGCGAGTACCTGCTTCAGCACACCATCGAGACCGCAGAGTGCCGCCTGGTCATTGACGGTAAAAGTGTCGACATCCCTCTTTCCATCGGGTCTCTCCTCTCCGACCAGATCCTCAGCAGCGGTGGGGGCGACCCGGTTGCATCCCTGACCGCGTATTATCTTGAAGCGGAGAAGCACTATGATATCGCCTTTGTCGGCGAACTCGATCGCTGCTCGCTCAGGATCGTAAAAGAGATCTACCCGGGCAAATCCTACACCGTTCTCTTCAGGCTGCCGGCCCGCGTCCTGATCGACCAGCGCATCCTCCCGAAAAATAGTGGTGTTCAGGCCTTGACATAGATCTTCTGGAGGGAGTCGAACGGTGTGAAGAGGTGTTCGACGTCCCGACCGAGATACTCAGTCTTGCCCATCACATAATATCCGCCCTGCCCGAGGGAGCCGTGGAAGAGGAGGGCCAGGTCGGTCTTCTGTTGTTCGTTGAAGTAGATGGTCACATTCCTGCAGGAGACGAGGTCCAGGAACCGTGCGGCCGGGGCGCCCGACATCAGGTCATGGTTTGAAAACCTGACAAGGGCCTTCACCTCGGGCTTCACCTCGTATTTCCCGTCATCCCTCAGGGTGAAGTGCCGCTTTATCTGCGACTCTGTCATGTTCTTCAGGGACCGTCTCTCGTATATACCCTGCTTTGCTTTTTCAAGCACGATTTTGTCGATGTCCGTGGCGATGATCGTGCAGTCGATCTCATGGGTGAGGGTGAGGTCCCTGGCGAGCATCGCATAGGTGTAGGCCTCTTCCCCTGTCGAGCACCCGGCGCACCAGATCCTGATCCGGGTTTTTTTCTTCAGGAGTTCGGGGAGCACTTTCTGCCCGACGACCGTGAAGACCTCCAGGTCACGGAAGAACTCGGTGACGTTGATGGTGAGGGCGTTTCTCAGATCCTCTTTTTCTTCTTCATGGGAGATCAGGTAGCGGTGGTACTCGTCAAAGGTCTCGTTCCCCGAGATCCGCATCCGCGAGAGCACTCTCCGCTTGATGTAGTCCTCCTTGTACTGCGATGTCCGTATGCCGACGATACGTTCGATGGTCCTGTTGAGTGCAGCAAAGTCGTCCATATTAGTTGATTGTAAAGTGGTCCATTTTCTTCTTCAGGTCCGAGGAGAGGCCGGTGAGTTCCTGGGCGGCGCTCCCGACCTCCTGTGTGGAGGCGCTGACCTCCTCTGCCAGGGCGGCCATGTCCTCCACCCTGTTAAGGTTTTCTTTGGTGTTTTCCGAGGCCCTGACGATCATCTCCATGACGGTGTTTGTCGCCTGTGCCTGGGCGTCGGTGGCCCTGGTGATCTCGGTGACCGTCCGCGCGGCGGCATCGATCTCGGCACTGATCTTTGCCAGGGCCGCGATCGCCGCGTTGACGCTCTCGATGCCGTCCCTGATCTCCTGATGCGATGAGCGCATGGACGCCGCGGTCTTCTCGCTGTCTTTCTGGATCGAGGCGATCAGGTCCTCGATATGCTCGCTGGCATGCTTCGAGTCCCCGGCAAGGTTCCTGATCTCGCCTGCGACAACGGAGAAACCTCTCCCGTGTTCGCCCGCCCTGGCGGCCTCGATGGCGGCGTTGAGGGCGAGGAGGTTGGTCTGGTTGGAGATCTCGTTGATCAACTTGATGATCTTTGTGATCTCGTGCATCTTGGTGTTGAGGTCGTTGATCTCGCTGACGCTCTGTTCCGAGATGGCACTGGCAACCTCCATCTTCTTGCATGCAACTTTTCCGATCTCCGCACCTTCGCGACCTGTCTCTGAGGAGGCGACGGCCTGGTTCATCACTTCCTGGGTCGTCCCGGCGATCTCCTCGATGGAGGCCGAAAGGTCGGTGACCTGCTGCCTGATCTCTTCGATCTCCTGGAGGAGCGACCGTGTCCCTTCCGAGGACTGCTGGGTGGCGAGGGCGACCTGTTCGGTGGCCTTCCCGATGTCGGCGGCCCCGCGGCTCGTCTCCCTGGAGGTCGACGCCACGACGGCAACGGCGCTGTTGACGTCGCCGAGGATCTCCCTGAACTTCACAAGAGACCTGTTGTAGTCCTCTTTCACTCTGGCCAGGAGGTCACCCTCGCCGATCGCGGCTTCCTGCGAGATGTCGCCCTGCGCGACCATCGTCATGATGTCGCCCAGTTCTCTGGCATTCTTCTCGAACTGTTCTGCCCGCTCTTCGGCTTCGGCCATCAGCGTCCTGATCGTCTCCTCCTCTTTGCGACGCTCGGTGATGTCGTTGTAGACGACGATCAGGTCGGTCAGGTTGCCGTTGCCGCCGTAGATCGGGATCCCGTACTGTTCGAGGATGTGCACGCCCGAGGGGAGTTCGACGGTTACTTCGCCGTAACACCGCTTCTTCTTTTGAATTGCCCCTTTCAGGCCCTCCCCTTTCTGGTCGAGGACCCGGAACGAGCGGGCGCTCATGCCGATCAGGTTGTCCTTCCTGATCCCTGCCATCGAGGCATATGCCTCATTTGCAGCGACGATGTCGAACTTCGGGTTGAGGAGCAGGATGGGCATGGGGTTCTCGTCAACGATGGTCTGGGAACGGATCTGGAGGTCCTTGATCTTCGCCATCTCCTCTTTCAGGTGTGCCTCGGCGTTTTTCGTCTCGGTCATGTCGTAGAAGACGAAGAGGGCCTTCTCGGTCCGTTCTGTTTTCCCGGCGATGGGAATGCCGTACTCCTCCACGATCTTTTTCGCCTCGCCGACCGTGACTTCGAGCATGGAGCGGGTCTTTTTTCCACGGTAGAAAACAGCGTCGTTATCCTCGCCGGAGAGGCGCTTGATCGCGATCTTTCTCCCTGTCCCCCTGAGGAGGTGGTCGCGGGTGTCGGCCATCAGGGTGCAGTAGGCGTCATTGAGGTCGAGGGCCCTGAGGTCGCGGTCGACGAGGACCATCGGCATCGGGTTCTCGCCGAAGATGACCTTCATGCCGGCATCAAGGGCGTTTTTGCCGTCGAGGATGTCGGCACGTTCTTTTCTGACGGTCTCTATCTCTGTCTCGTGCTCGTTCCGGACCTTCTCAATCTCTTCCTCGACCTCGTGGAGGCGTGCGACCGCTGTTTCATGCTCCTCTCTCGCCTTCTCGATCTCGGCCTCGTACTCCTTCCTGGCCTCCTCGATCTCCTCGTCGCGTTCCTTCTGGACCTTTCCGGTCTCTTCCTCGACCGTGTGGAGACGTGCGACCGCCGCTTCGTGCTCCTTCCGGGCTTTCTCGATCTCGGCGTCGCTCTCCTTCCGGATCTTTGCGATCTCGGCCTCGCGCTCCGTTCTGGCCTTCCCGGCCTCCTCCCGTGCCTCGTGGATGTGTGCGATCGCCTCTTCGACGGCCGTCCCGAGTTCTGAGAGGGACTCAGGGATCTCTTTCCCCTGGAGGGAGGCCGACGGGTCTCCGGCCAGGGCACTGTTCAGCGCATCGAGGATGGGGCGGATACACTCACCGATCTGCTGCCCTGTCTCCTCTGTCTGGTCGCTGTCTGTACCGATTATTGCCGACGGAGCGGCAAACAATGCCATTCTTCCTGGTTTACCTGAGATCATCTTCATCACCTTCGAGACAGCCCCTCAGTTCCAGCCTTCGACAAAGGCCGCGATATTCCGGTACACGCGCCCCGCGGGGCAGTTGGGAGCGTAGTGGGAGATGGGGACACCTTCTTTCTGGGCCATCGGGATTTCGGGAGAGTACGGCACTTTCTCTACCCGCAGGAAGGTCTTTGCGACCTCGGCCTCGATCCCGCCATCTTCGTCGGCAGGGAACAGGCGGTGAAAGAACGAAGAAAAAAATCCTTTCCGTGCGGCAGACTCTCTGCTCCCCGGGCCGATTATCGCGATCTCCGGGCGGACCGTCCCGCCTGCACAGGTCTGGATGTCCTGGAATATTGTCTTCATGTTACTGACACCTCCGAGCGAGAAGATCCCGGGGTCCAGTGTGACGATCGCGTGGTCGGCCGCGACAAGGCCGTTGATGACGAGCTGGCCCATGCTCGGCGGGGTGTCGATGAGGACCATATCGTACAGGTCTGCGATCTCGTCGAGCGCGGTTTTCAGGACAGACGCCCGGTCATCGATGGTATAGAGGTAGGGTTCCGCGCCGACGAGGTCGAGGGACGAGGGGAGGAGGTCGATGCCCGATGCGGTCTCGACGACAACCTCCGCGGGAGACACGTCGGGATAGTCGTCGAACCGCCTCATGAAGAGGTCGTAGACTGTGTTTTCTGTCGAACCCGGGACGATGCCAAGGCCTGAGGTTGCATTCGCCTGCGGGTCGCAGTCGACGACAAGCACTCTCCGGCCCGATGCCTGGAGATACCCGGCTATATTGAGGCATGACGTCGTCTTGCCGGTGCCTCCCTTATGATGGGCAAATGCGATGCGCGAGATCCTTTCACCTCTTATGAGAATTCTCAATCCAGATATATATGTCTGTATATTGTATGAGCCCTGATCCTAGATATTTTTTTAATTAATTGTGGGCACCTGTATAGAAATATCTGTTTCTCTCCTCATATCGGGAATGTTCATGCTCTGAACACAGAAACTTTCCCGCAGCCTGGAAGGGAAAATACTCTCGTCTCCCCCTCTCTTCGGCAGAACGCGACCAACTTCAGCATGTAGTCCAGCCCTTCGGCGGTCGCCGGGTCCTGGAAGAGTTCGAAGGACGGTTCCAGGAGAGGGCGCGGGAGGAAGACGACGCACTTCGCCTCCGCCCGCGTGACCGATACGTTGAGGCGGTTCCTGCTGTAGATGAACGCGGCCTCGGCGAGGGCGGTCTCGGGGTCGCTCACCCCGTACGATACGACCACCGCCTCGCACTGCTGCCCCTGCATCTTGTCCACGGTGTCCACGAAGGGTTCTGACTTCCAGGCCCGTCTCTCTGCAAGGGCTTTTTTGATCGCCGCGATCTGGGCGTGGTGCGGGCTGACGACGAAGACGCCCCTGTTCCAGAAGGCGGCGTCGCCGGCCTTCGTGTCGGGATAGGTCTCCTCAGGCCCTCCCAGGAGGAGAGACGACCGGAGGGCGGCGGTCAGGTCTGCCACGAGTGCCGCCTCCGCGGTGTTCTCGACGGTCGCCCGCACCTCTTCGAGCACGACGACGACGAGGGGGTGGGCGGGGTCGAGCACCCAGGTGACGAAGGGGTCGTCGTCGGAGGGCGCACGCCTGATCTGCCTGGCCGCGACCTCGGCCGTCGCCGGCGTGTAGCCGGGGCCGTAGAGGGTCTCGGCGGGGAAGCGGGAGAGGGTGCTGTTCATGCGCCAGTTTTCAAGGAGTTGCGAGGTGTACGGTTTTTTCCGGTCGATGTCCCGCCGCCGCAGCCACGCAAAGACCGAGTCCTGATACTCCGATTTTTCGTGGTCGGCGCCCGCCGCCTTCACGATGGGCGGCAACTGGCAGTCGTCGCCCGCGAGCACGAGCCTCCCCC
>NZ_JAQVNX010000029.1 GCF_028702905.1 Methanofollis sp. | reverse complement strand
TCCAGGCGTCCGGCCGGGACGGCGTCGTCGAGGGCCGAGGGGTGGCGCTGCCTGAAGGCCGACGCCGCCTGCGTCGTCAGCCTCCCGGTGTTCGAGACGCCCGAACAGGTCACCAGCACCCATCCGGCCACGGGCTCACTCCCCGCCGCACCCGCAGCCGCACCCGCCCTCGGGGAGGTCTCGGCACCTCTTTGCCTTTCCCTTCCCTTCCCAGGCGGCGCAGACGACCTTCTCGATCTCCTCTTCGGAGATCTCGAGGTCATGGGTCTTTGCGATCCCCTGTTCCGTGGCGATGATCACCTGGTCGGGTGTGATCCCCTGGGCCTCCGCGATCTTCGAGGCGCAGGCGACAGGGCACCCGTCCAGGACGACGACCTCGTCGGCCTCCGCACACTTCCTCTTCACCGGGCCGGCGCCGGTGGCGAGTTGCGCCGTGCAGGCCGGACTGCCGAAGCCCTCGACAAATAACTGGATCGCGGCGATGTTCGTGATCTGCCCGACATTGGAGGCGCCGGCGCAGGCGAAGATGATCCTCTTCTTCCCGTCGCCCTCTCCACAGTCGCTGCCGCAGCCGCAACTGCATCCTGCCATCAGGCCACCTCCGAGAGGATCTCTTTGATCTCGTCGACGGTCGGGACGCGGCCCTCGACCACGACCTCGCCGTTCACCGCGAGCGCCGGGGTGAGCATGACGCCCCGGTCGGTGATCGCGTCGATCTCCTCGACCTTGACGACCTCGGCCTCGATGCCGAGTTCCTTCACCGCTGCTTCAACGTTCTTTGCCGTTCTCATGCACTTTGCACAGCCTGTGCCGAATATCTCAATCTTTGTCATGGTTTTTCACCTCATTCTGGTAGACCGCAAGGAGCGCCTCTCCGTACATACTTTCCGCGCTCTTCGGGATATAGTTGTAGACCTTTGTTCTCTTCACCAGTTCATCGGAGAGGCGGACCTCGGAGGCGAGCCCGAGCGCCTCCACATCCGCGATGACTTTATCAAGCATCGAGAGCCCGACGACGACACCGCCGACATTCACCTGTCTGATGCGCCTGAGGGCCTCTGCCGCACAGCATGGTCTGTCTTCGTGCATGATTTTTTTTCACCCCATGATGTTCCCGTACACGAACCCGGCCAGGGCCGAGAACAGGATGACGAGCACGGCGTACACGACCGTCTTCTTCGCTCCCATCACCCGCGAGATGACCAGGAGGGAGGGGAGGCTCACGCTCGGCCCGGCAAGGAGGAGGGCGAGGGCAGGGCCGCCTGCCATCATGCCCGAGCTGTAGCCGAAGGTCGTGCCGATGATCGGCACCTCCAGGAGGGTCGGCATGTACAGGATGCCGCCGACGATTGCCGCGAGCAGGGTCGCCCCGATCGAGTTGTTCCCGAAGTACGGGGCAAAGGTCTCGGGCGGCAGGAAGTAGGCGAGCATGCCGAGGACGAAGGTGCCTGCGATCAGGATCGGGAAGATCTTCTTTGTCAGGTCCCAGGTCTCGTACGCCCAGTCTGTCACCTCGTCCCTCTCGAAGGTGTAGATGACGAGCACGGCGACGACGAGGGTGAGCAGGTAGACGACCGGGAACTTGATGGTCCAGGGGATCTGCGAGGCACCGACGATGAGGATGCCGACCAGGGAGGCGAAGAAGGCGAGGGTCGCCCACCAGGGCCTGCCGCCCTCCTCCGCCCGGGCCGTCCTTGCGGGTGCGGCCGCCCGCACCCCGGCGTCATGGTCCCTGAAGATTGTCGCCATGATGAGGCCGATGACGATTGCAAGCGCCACTGCCGCAATAGCCCTGGCCACGCCGAGGTCGAAGCCGAGCACCTTTGCCGTGTAGATGATCGCGAGCACGTTGATCGCGGGCCCGGCGTACAGGAAAGTGACGGCCGGACCGATGCCGCTCCCTTTCTTGTAGATGCCGGCGAACATCGGGAGGATCGTGCAGGAACAGACTGCAAGCACGGTCCCGGAGACCGATGCGATCCCGTAACTGACCGTCTTCTTCGTGTCAGGGCTGAAGTACTTCAGGATCGCGTCCTTCTTGACGAAGGCCCCGATCGCTCCCGCGATGAAGAACGCGGGCACGAGGCACGTTATGACGTGCTCGGAGAGGTAGCCGACGAGTGTGGCGACGCCTGCGAGGAAGGCGCCGGTGATGGGATCTATCATTGCTGTATCATCTCCTGGTTTTTGGATCTTAGGTGTTCCTCATATTCTGGTCCGGGTGTTCTCTCTGACTCCCGCAAGGAGAGCGGAGATCCACTGCCTTCCCCGAAACCTGGACCGGGGGCTGTTGCCCCCAGACCCCCTCATCAGGATAGGCGGGGGTATGGCAATCTCCCTGCGGAATCAGAGGGCCACCACATTGAGAGCAGAAGGAACTCCTCAGACCCATTTTCTCTCCGTCTTTCAGATCATGCCCCCTGCCGCGAGCAGGGAGAAGGCCGCCCCCGTGAGGACGGCGACGCCGAGGATCACGCCGACAAAGACGGCGACGAGTTTCTTCTCGAAGATCGCCGCGAGCAGGGTCACCTCGGGGATACTTGCCCCGGCGCCGCCGATGATCAGGGCCATCACCGCCCCGATGCCCATCCCCTTTTCCAGGAGGACGGCCGAGATCGGGATGATCGTCTCGGCCCTGATGTACATCGGGATGCCGATCACCGCCGCCGCCGGGATGGCGAGGGGGTTGTCCGGCCCGGCAAGGCCGACGATGAGGTCTTCGGGGACGAAGCCGTAGATGAAGGCCCCGATCCCGGCGCCGAGGAGGAGGTACGGGAAGACGTGCCTGAAGAGGGAGAGGGCGAAGGCGAGGGCCCGCCTGAGGCGCGGGCCGTGGCCGCTCTCCGCGGTGCATGCGCACCCTCCGTCCCTCTCCACCATCACGTCCTTCACGTGCCGCCCGTAGCCGAGCTGCCCGAGGAGGGCGCCGAGGCCCACGGCCGCGAGGAAGGTGATCGCCGCGTAGACCGCGGTCGGCACGACGCCGACCAGGGCGACGAGGAGGGAGAGGATGACCGGGTTGAGGAGGGGCGAGGCGATGAGGAAGGACATGCAGACGCCGAAGGGGATGCCCGCGTCCAGGAGGCCGAGGAGGATCGGGATCGTCGAGCACGAGCAGAAGGGGGTCAGCGCCCCGAAACCCGCCCCGATGAAGTGCCCTGTCCCCCGACGCCTGCCGGCGAGCACCGCCCGGATCCTCTCCTCGGGGATGTACTCGTGGAGGAGGCCGACGAGGAAGGAGATCCCGATGAACAGGAGGACGAGCTCCGCGGTGATCACCGCGAAGAACCCGCCTGCCGTCATGAGGGACGCTGTCAGGTCCGTCTCAGTCTCCCCCTTCCCCTGTCATGCCGGCCATCTCCTCGCCCTTACTCGCCCTTACTCGCCCTTCTTCTCCTCTTTCTTCGGGACGATCTTCGTGCCGCAGCAGCAGCACCCGCCGCCCTCGCCCTTCAGGGCGCCCATGAGTTTTGAGACGATGCCCGACTTTTTGCTGTCTTTCTGTGTGTTGTCTGCCATCTGGTTCACTCCATATAGTTTCAAGATTTGTTGAAACAGTATCCCTATCCCAAAGGGTATAAGGCTATCCATTTCATACTATTTTGAAACAGCCCTCCGGGCTCGGTGAGTACAAAAATGCCAATTCCTGAACCTGTTGAAGACGACCTCGCACGGGTCGGCGGTATAGAGGGCCTCACGCGCCTGCTCCCCGACGGGGAGACGCTCGCGCTGCGGTCGCAGCAGTTCCATGCCCTCTCCGATCCCGTGCGCCTGAAGATCCTCTTCCTCCTTGCCGTCCAGCCCCTCTGTGTCTGCGTGATCAGGGAGGTGGTCGCGGTCGCCGACTCGCGCCTCTCGTACCACCTCAATGTGCTCAAAAAAGCCGGACTGATCGCGGGCGTTGCGCAGGGGAACTGGATCATCTACTCCCTCACCGCGGAGGGAGAGAAGTTTGCCGCCCTCCTTGCCGGTCAGGGGAGGGCATAGGCCGCCGCAAGTCCGAGGACGACGTACTCGATGAAGATCGCCCGCGGGACAGGCAGCAGGGGGACGCTGCCTGTACTCATGCGGTGCGCGGTGACAAGTGCGTCGGCGATGCCGCAGAGCCAGGCGCCCGCAGCGATGAGGCCGCCGATCGTCGACGCCTCTTTCAGCCCGAAGGCGCAGAGGACACAGACGAGAAAACCTTTTCCCGGATTGCCGTTGACGACCTGGCCGAGTCCCGGCATTATCGCCGAGCATAGGGCCGGGACATACGGTTTTCCTCCGGCCGCGAGGCGCGGGCCTGCGACCGGGACGACCAGGAGAGCGATGATCCCGGCGGCGGCCCAGAGCAGACTCTCCTGCGGGGGGGTGCGGGATGCCGCGGCGGCGATGAAGGGCGTGAGGGCCAGGAGAGCGAGGGGAAGAATGAGGACACGTCCCCGGACCGGCTGTTGCAGCATAATATTATGATGTTATATCAATCATTTGATTTTTAAGTTTCACCTATTTGACATGATTTAAATATTTTGTTCAATTATATGTGTATATTCAGTCTCCACCTGATATATCTGGAAATTGCATATGGATCGCCAGGACATACTTTCGATTCTCATCGGGGTCGTCATCGTACTCGTCATCGCTCTTGTCGTCAAACCGGCACTCTACGGGGGACACGGAGGCGGCGATACCCCGGGCGCTCTCCCCACGCCCGCACCTGCGGTGACAGACCCCGACCCGACTCTCCTCCCTGTCGGGAAGGAGATTGTCAGGGAGTTCAGGTGGACCGCCGTCGACGGCGGCGTCCAGACCGCCACACTGGAAATACCTTCTTCCCTCTTTGATCGGGAGAGGGAGACGCCGCGTCTTCCCGACCACGCGTCCTGGGGGAGGTACGCCCTCTCTGAGGACGAACGCCCGTACCTCGAGGACCTTGTCCGGCAGATCGCCTCCCCCCGCTTCAACACCGCCGACGAGGACTACTGGCGGGTGATGGACGTCCTCTTCTTCGTCCAGCAACTCCCGTACTCCTCCGACGACACACCTGCGAGTTATACCGAAGGCGCGGTCCCGGCGCATGCCCTGCATGTTGCCGACGGCGTCGAGTACCCGAAATATCCTGTAGAGACCCTTGTCGACGGGAAAGGGGACTGCGAGGACTCGTCGATCCTCGCCGCCGCCCTCCTCAGCCTCATGGACTATGACGTCGTCCTCCTGGGGTACTCCGACCATATGGCCGTCGGCGTGCAGATGACGGGGTACGGCCCGTACTATGCCGGCTATACACCAAAATACTATGATTTCGGCGGCAAGCGCTACTACTACGTCGAGACGACCAACTACATCCAGCTCCCGAGGACCCAGCCGGGAAATATCGACCGCTGGGGGAAGCCGTTCCCTGTCGGCGATACGACCGACGGTTCGATCAAGAGCGTGAAATCGGAGACCCCGACCGTGATCCCCCTCCACTATATCGTCAGGCCCACCCGCCACACGGTCCGCCCGGCCGATCCTCTTCCCGGAGGTGAGGACTGGTGGTGAACCTGAAGATGCCCGGCCCTGAGGAGATCGCCCTGAAGGTCGGTGAACTGAAGGCAAAGCTCTCCGGTCTGCAGGTCTCGGGCCTGAAAACACTCCGCCCGAAGATGCCTGAGTTGAAAAAGCCGACGCTGACGCCGAAGATGCGGAAGGCGCTGACCATCTGCGGGATCGCGGTGGCGGTGCTCATCGTCGCCGTCGTCGGGTGGACCCTCTTCCACGCAGTGGAGCAGCAGCACGAAGTCAGGGTGCTCGGGGACGCCATTGCGTCCTCTGAAGCCGATCTTGCCGGCCTGGACGGGGAGGCCTCCGCTCTCATCGGTTCTGTCGGCAAAGCCCCGTCAATCAAGGAATCCGATGCCTATATGGCGAAGTTCGAGGACCTGGCCAACCGGGGCGTCGCCACAACCGCCCGGCACCTGCAGGCGATCGAGGGGATTGCCGTCCCCGAAACCCATGAAGGTGTCAGGGAGGCATATCTGCAGGCCCTCGACCACCTGAACCGTGCCTACACCCTCTGGTCCGCGTCGGCGACGGCATACGACCTCAGGCGCTATGCTGAGGCGGAAAAACAGATTGGAGAGGCCGACCGGGAATGGCAGGCATATGAAACAGCCATCAACACGTATAGCCGGGAAATCATTCTCAGCCAGGAAAAAAGAGAAGGATCCTGACCTATACCAGATATTTTTCCGGCACCTTGATCACGAGAGAGAAGGAACTGATCTGGTCCTTCTGGATCACGAAATAATAGTCTCTGAACCCCTCCCGAAGAAGAATCGTGCCTGAGTTCGCCGTATTCTCCTGGCTGGTGCCGGACGCCATGAAATCCGCTCTTTTCAGATCGATCTCCGCGACAAGGCGGTTCGGATCTTCTGCGTCCCTGACCTCGACGGCGAACCGTGCAAGCTCCTTGATTTTTGCGTCGGCCGTGTAGTCGAGCTCCCAGTACGGGAAGGGGATGTGATAGATCTCGGTGGTCATCACTTTCCCCATATCGTTGGACGAGATCTTCGCGTACTCCTTCATGGCCTTCTTGTCGACCTGAAGATCGTTCGGCTGTTTCACCATGGTGGTGGTCGCCGTCACGGTGGGGGTGATGTGGTACATGGCCGGGTCGACGAACTTCACGTCATAGGGCTTTTTCCCGTCCCACTCCCCCGGCGGCGTCGGCACCGGCTGGGGAACACCGGACCCCGCCTGAATGGGGGGCGCCGGCGTGGGGGTCGGTGTCGGCTGCGCCTCGTCGCCGCCCGGTCCTGTGCACCCGCAGGCGAGAAGCGACAGGACGAGGACACAACAGGCGAGAAGGTCTCTCCTCTGCATATCCATCTATCGTCTCCGCTTTTATTAAGCCGTTTCCTGATGATCCCGGACTCGCCCCCGCGGTTTTCTCCCTGCCGCACAGAGAGGTTTCGCTGTTAGATGTATCATAAAGCCCATATCCCTTCCCCCCCCATAGGTACAGGATTGTCCATGCGCATTCCCATCAACGAGGTAACTCCCGAAACAGGGCGTGCCGAGGTTGCCGGCTGGGTCCACGAGATCCGGGACCTTGGCGGGCTCACCTTCTTCCTGATCCGCGACCGGACCGGGATCATCCAGGTCACTGTCGTCAAGAAGAAGGCATCCGAAGCCGTTCTCCAGGCCGCGAAGGCTGTCTCCCGCGAATCGATCGTCCGCGTCAGCGGGACAGTGAAGGCGATCGAGAAGGCGCCGGGCGGCCGCGAGCTCACCCCCGAGACCTTCGAGATCGTCTCCCTCTGCGAGAGCCCCCTGCCCCTCGACGTCGTCGAGAAGGTGCCGGCCGACCTCGACACCAGGCTCGACGCCCGGTTCCTCGATGTCAGGAAACCCAGGGTCGCCGCGATCTTCAAGATCAGGAGCGCGGTCACCGCCGCCACCTACGAGTTCTTCTCGAAGCGCGGCTATTACAATATCACCTCCCCGAAGGTCGTCGCCGCGGCGACCGAGGGCGGCACAGAACTTTTCCCGATCGCCTACTTCGAGAAGGAGGCCTTCCTCAACCAGAGCCCGCAGCTCTACAAGCAGATGATGATGGCCGCCGGTTTCGAGAAGGTCTTCGAAGTCGGGCCGATCTTCAGGGCCGAGGAGCACAACACGGTCAGGCACCTCAACGAGGCGACGTCCATCGATGTCGAGGTTTCGTTTGCCGACCACAACGACGTCATGAAGGTCCTCGAAGACCTTGTCTCCCACCAGTACGCCACCGTCGCGGAGACCTGCTCCGACGCTCTCTCCGACCTCGGCGTCGAGTTCGAGGTCCCGAAGGCGCCCTTCCCCCGCATCCCGTACGCAGATGCGATCGACATCGCGGCGAAGAAGATCGACGAACCGATCGCCTACGGCGACGACCTCTCCACTCCGTCTGAGAGGGCGATCGGCGAGGAGATGGGCGAGCACTACTTCATCGTGGACTGGCCGAGTGCGATCAGGCCGTACTACGCGATGCCGTACGAGGACGACCCGTCCATCTGCAAGGCCTTCGACATGATGCACCCGCGTATGGAACTCTCCTCGGGCGCCCAGCGTGTCCACCAGTACGACCTCCTGGTCGACCAGATCAAGGCAAAAGGATTAAGTCCGGAGAGCTTCGAGTTCTACCTCCAGCCCTTCAGGTACGGCATGCCACCCCACGCAGGCTGGGGCATGGGCATGGAGCGGCTGATCATGACGATGCTCGGTCTCCAGAACATCAGAGAGGCCGTGCTCTTCCCGCGTGACAGGCACAGAGTCGTCCCATGAACTTTATCTCGAAGGTCCTGCCGACCACGGTCGTCGGGAGTTACCCGGTCGTCAAGGCCGGGGGGCTCCGCTCTCTCCTCGACCCCCTGCACGGGGCTGTCGAGACAGCGGTCGCCGACCAGATCCGCGCCGGCGTCGATATCATCTCGGACGGCCAGGTGCGGGGCGACATGATCACGGCGTTCGTCTCCCGTCTGCCCGGCATCAGGGGCCAGAGCGTCATCGGCAGGATCGAGCCCCCTGACAAACCCCTCACCGTCGCGGACACGAAATATACCCTCTCGAAGCACCCGAAGGTGAAGGGGATCATCACCGGCCCCTCGACCCTGGCCCATGGCCTGCGGATCGAGACGCCGGCGTACAGGGGGCGGGACGAGGTGGTCCTGGACCTTGCGCAGGCCCTTGCCACGGAGGCGCGGGCCCTCGAAGCGGCTGGCGTGACGATGATCCAGATCGACGAACCGATCTTCTCCACCGGCGCCGCCGACCTCGGCGTCGGCAGACAGGCGGTGGACCTGATCACCTCGGTGCTCCGCATCCCTTCCTGTCTCCATGTCTGCGGGAACCTCGAGAGTGCGATCGACGACATCCTGAAGATCCAGGTCTCTGTCCTTGACTTCGAGTTCTCCGAAAACAGGGAGAACCTCGAAATCCTCTCGACGAAGGATCTGAAAGGGAGGCCGGTCGGCTACGGCTGCGTCGCCTCCGCCGATCCAGGCGTCGAGAGCATGGAAGCGATCGAGAAGAGGATCGAACGGGGTATCGACGTCTTCGGCGCCGAGAACATGCTCATCGACCCTGACTGCGGCCTCAGGATGCTTGAGAGGGATGTGGCCTACGGGAAACTCTCCGCGATGGTGAAGGCCGCCGCGGTCCTCAGGGCCGAATACTGATTCACTTTTTTTTCTGATCCGGGATCTCCATAAACTTTTAGCCAGGATCTAGTGGGCCTCTCGCCTCATTCCAATCGTATCTCCTTAAAATAGGGGATTGATGACAATCCTCTCTTCAGGATCTCCTGTTCGCTCTTCCCGGGACCAATCGCAAGTGGGGGTCTGGGGGCAACGAGCGATAGCGAGTTCGAGAATACAGGGAATCGAAGATTCCCGGTGAAGGAAAATGCTCTGCATTTTCCGTGAACTGTAGGTTTTCGAGGTGCCCCTGGTTCAGATTGTGGGGAAGGCGGTTGATCGGTGTATCGCGCCGGGGGACTACGCCCCCGGACCCCCGCTCAGGATAGGCGGGTATATGGCAACCTCCCTCCTCTGGATCTCCTGTTCGCTCTTCCCGGACCAATCTTAGGTCGGGGGACCGGGGGGCGCCCCCCGGTTCAGGTTATGGGGAAGGCGGTTGGTCTGCACCTTCTCCGGAGGATTGCCGCCCCCTGAACACCCTCCTCCGGGTCTGCAAAAATCTCTCAGAAAAAAGTATCGTGAGCGATTGAAAAAGATCAGACGACTCTCTTTGTCGTCGAGAGTTCGAGTCCCTCGGCGGTGATGTTGTACGGGATGAGTTGTTTTGGAAGTTCTGTCCCGATCATCTTGAAGACGCCGAGCATCCTTTCCACCTCTGAGCCCTCGATTCCCTGTTTGAGTTCGAGGTAGCCGTCAACCAGCCTGATCAGTTTGATCTCGTCTGCCTTCCGGTGGATGCCGAGGTACATGATGAGCGCCACGTTCGCCCCCTCCGCCACCTTCTCCCGCAGCCCGCGGGTCACGAGGTCGATGGCATCGTCGATGCCGTGCCTGAGGATGATGCTTGAGAGCGAGTCGATGACGATCCGCTGGCCGTGCAGATGTGCGGGGTACTGGTCGGGCGGTATCTCCCGCGCGTCGGTCATCCCCTCCTCGATCTTCCCGTCGAGCATCAGATATGTCCCCTCTTCGGGGTTGTCGGGGTCCCCTTTCCAGAACTGGCGGGCAAAAAGTTCGAGTCCGTTTGTGGGCGTGCCTGCGACGATGATCACCGTCCCCTTCGGTATTCCTCCCTCAAGAACCAGGTCGAGACCGACAAGACCGGTTGAACGCTGTTTTTCCCTGTCCAATGTACTCTCCGAATTATGAAATAGGATGCAAATAGGATAAACCTTCCCAAAGGTTCAAATTGGCATCCTTGATATAATCGAGACGAAAATAAGGGGTCCGGGGGGTCAGTTCCCCGATGATATGGGATACATTTCCCTGAGAGTCCGCCTGAGGAGTTTCCAGCCGCTCACCCGGGGGAGGTGATCGAGGACGACCATCTCGCGGGGCACCTTGTAGCCGGCAAGCCTCTCCCGGCAGTAGGCGGTCAGGTCGTCGAGCGTCATCCCCTCGCCGGGGTTGAAGACGACGGCCGCCACCGGAACCTCGCCCCGCCTCTCGTCTGGCCTCGCGAAGATGGCGACGTCGGCGACCTTCGGGTGCTCGACGATGACGTTCTCCACCTCTGTCGGGTAGATCTTCCAGCCCGACATGATGATCATGTCCTTCTTCCGGTCGGTGACGAAGAGGACGCCGTCTTCGTCAAGGTAGCCGAGGTCGCCGGTCAGGAACCAGCCTTCGGGGAGGAAGGCCCGTTCCGTCGCCTCAGGCATCCCCCAGTAGCCTTTCGCGACCGCCGGCCCCCGCAGGGCGACCTCGCCGACTTCGCCGGCAGGGAGGTCGCGGCCTGCGTCGTCCGCGGCGACGATCCTCGCCTCGGCATACCCGACCGGCGCCCCGACGCTCAGGTAGCCCTTGTGGAGAGAGTAATGGGCCGGGACGACGGCGGTCGCCGACCCGACGACGATCGTCTCGGAGAGGCCGTAGGCGTTCACCACCGGGATGCCGAACCGCCTGTCGAACTCGGCCCATATCACGGGCAGGAGAGGGCCTCCGCCGGAGATGATACACCTGACCTGCTTCAGCGCCTCCTCTGTCCCGGGCTTCGAGCGGATGAGGGTGTGGATCACCGGCGGCATTGCCGAGAGCACCGTCACCCGGTGCTCGGCCGCGAGGCGCACGTACGCCTCCGGGTCGTAGCGGTCCATGCAGACCCAGGTGCCTCCGGCCTTCAGGACGGAGAGCCCCCAGGAGAGGCCGACATGGCCCATCGGGTAGATGCCGAGGTAGACGTCCCCTTCCCGCAGGTCAAGGACCTCGCGCTCTGTCGCCAGGGCGGACATCCAGTTGCCCTGAGTGAGCATCGCCCCTTTCGGGCGTCCGGTCGTTCCCGAGGTGTACTGGAGCTGGCAGAGGTCGTCGAAGGAGCAGTCTGTCGCCCTCTCCAGGGGGTCGGCGCGGATGAGGTCGTCCCATGCCGTCTCGCCCTCTCCCGCGGCGCCGACGATGCAGACGTGGTCGAGGGCCGGGCAGTCGGCCCTGACCACCCGCACGGTGGGAGCGCCGGCGGTGTCGGTGATCACGGCCGCGGCCCCGGAGTCGGCGAGGGCGTACCTCACCTCGTCTGCATGATAGACCGCGTTCGTCGGGACGGCGACGGCGCCGATCCGCCAGATCGCAAGGTAAGAGAGGAGATATTCGGGCGAGGTGTCGAGGTAGATACAGACACGGTCGCCTTTTTTTATGCCGAGAGAGGAGAGGCCGCCGGCAAGGCGGCAGGCGGCCTCCCGCATCTCCCTGAAGGTGTACGTCCGGCCGTCCTTCGCAAAGATAAAGGCTGGGCCGGAACAGTACCGGGCGTTTACATCAAGAAATGTGGTGATATTCGGCATTCATGGCACCTGATATCCATATAATTGCTTCGATGAATATGTATGTGCATTCTCCTATATATGCGGGCCCATTGGGGGCCGTCGCCGAAAAAAAGGTGGTGTAGGTTTCCCTACTGGTACTCGGGCGGCTGGACCTTCTCGGGCAGGCCGCCTTTGAAGAAGCCGCGGATCCTCTGGTAGTAATCGACGAGGCGCTCGTTCATCGTCGGGTGCACCTTCTTCGCCGCCGTCTCCAGGTGTTTTTTCGTGACGATGCCGGTCTTCTCGCGCATCGCAAACATCCCGGCCTCACGGCAGAGGGACTCCAGGTCAGAGCCCACGTACCCGTCCGTCGTCCCGGCGATCGCGTCGATGAGGGCGGTCCTGCCCGGGTCTTCGAGGGTGATCCCCCTGAGCCCGAGGAGGTCGACGATCATCCGCCGCCGTGCGCCCGCACCGAGCGGGTCGCCCTGGCCTTTCTGTGCCTTCGCGGCCGCGTCCCTGAAGGTGTCGATACCGATCGGGGCCCCCGACGTGAAAGACGCGAGGATGTCCTCTATCCCGGCGCCGTCGAGCCCATCGGTCGCCGCCACCGCCTCGTTCATGGCCGAGCCTTCGATCGGCATGGTGCGGGTGTGGATGTCCATGATCTTCGCCCGACTCTTCCGGTCGGGCGCCCCGATATAGACGAGGCGGTCGAAGCGGCCCGGCCGCAGGAGGGCCGGGTCCACGATGTCCGGCCTGTTCGTCGCTCCCATCACGACGACGTCGCCCCGGCCTGTCAGGCCGTCCATCTCGGTGAGGATCTGGTTCAGGACGCTCTCGACCACATGCGTCTCGGCGCCGCCGCCCCGTGCCGGGGCAAGGGCGTCGAGTTCGTCGAAGAAGATGATCGACGGCGCCACCTGCCGGGCCTTCTTGAAGATCTCCCGCACGGCGCGTTCTGACTCGCCGACCCACTTCGAGAGAAGCTGCGGGCCCCGCACCGGGATGAAGTTCGCTCCCGACTCCGAGGCGACGGCCCTCGCGATGAGGGTCTTCCCTGTGCCAGGCGGGCCGTACAGCAGGACGCCCCGCGGCGGCTGGATGCCGAGGTCGTCGAAACGGTCCCTGCTCGTGAGCGGGTACTCGACGGCCTCCCGCACCTCCTCTTTCTCTGACTCGAGGCCGCCGACGTCGTTCCAGGTGATGTGCGGGACTTCGAGGAGCACCTCGCGCATGGCGCTCGGGGAGACGTCGCGTAGCGCCTCCCTGAAGTCAGAGGTCGTCACTTCCATCTTTTCCAGGATCTCCGGCGGGACCTCATCTTCTTCGAGGTCGATCTCGGGCATGTACCGCCTGAGCGCCCTGATCGCGCCTTCCCGTGCGAGCGCTGCAAGGTCGGCCCCCACGAAACCGTGGGTCTGCCTGGCGAGGTCGGTGATGGAGACGTCGTCGGCGAGAGGCATGCCGCGGGTATGGATCCTGAAGATCTCCGTCCGGTCGTGCTCGTTCGGCCCGCCGATCTCGATCTCCCTGTCGAAACGGCCCGGCCGCCGCAGGGCCGGGTCGATGGCGTCGAGCCTGTTCGTTGCGCCGATGACGACGACCTGCCCCCTCTCTTCGAGGCCGTCCATCATGGTGAGCAACTGGGCGACGACCCGTCTCTCCACCTCTCCGGTGACGTCCTCCCTCTTCGGGGCGATGGAGTCGAGTTCGTCGATGAAGATGATCGACGGGGCGTTCTGCCGTGCGTCCTCGAAGACCTCACGCAGGCGCTGTTCCGACTCGCCGTAGTACTTCGAGATCACTTCCGGCCCCGCGATGGAGATGAAGTGGGCCCCTGACTCAGAGGCGACGGCCTTGGCGATGAGGGTCTTTCCCGTGCCCGGCGGGCCGTACAGGAGCACGCCCTTCGGCGGGTCGATCCCGAGTTTCCTGAAAAGTTCGGGGTGGCGCATCGGAAGCTCGATCGTCTCCCGCACCCGCTGGAGTTCGTCCTTGAGGCCGCCGATGTCCTCGTACGAGATCCTTCTTACACCGTCGAAACCCGCGACCGGTTTCTCCGAGAACTCGACCTTCGTGTTCTTGGTGATGATGATCGCTTCCTCGGGCTCGACCGTCACCGCCTTGAACGCGACGATCTGCGGCTGCATGAAGGGCAGCCCGGCCTGTATCGGGACGGTGTCGTTCTTGATCACCGGGAAGTCGATGAGGTGGTTGACCACGCTCTGGAAGTTGATCGGGACCTGCCGCGGCATGTCCTCGGGAGGCGCGAGGACGACCCTCTGCGCCTCGATCTCCTGCTCTGCCTTTCGCACAAGGATGCGGTCGCCGACCGCGATCCCGGCGTTCTCCCTGGTGAACTTGTCGACCCTGATCTTCCCCTGCTGCCAGTCGGAGACCATCGCCCGCCAGACCTTGGCGACGGTCCGGCGTTTGCCGATGATCTCGACGAGGTCGCCGGGCGAGAGCCTCATCTGGAGCATGGTGTCGGGATCCAGGCGCGCCTTCCCCCCGCCTTGATCCTCAGGATATGCCCTGTCCACTTTTAGGTACATTTCCGGCATTCGTTACAATCATATACGCCCGGATTTATAAGTACTGCTTCAGTATGCGGATTCTCCTTCTCGATCCTTTTCACGGCGCAGCCGGCGACATGACTATCGGGGCCCTCTTAGACCTCGGCGCAGACGAGGCGCAGGTGAGGGCGGCGATGGCCTCGGTGGTGGCCGACCCTGCCTTTTCCCGGGTGGAGCGGTGCGGCATCGGTGCGGTCAGGGTCGTCACCCATGCAGGCCCGGCCCACCGGAACCTTGCCGATGTTATCGCACGGGTGGAGGCGGCCGATGCCCCGCCCGCGGCGATCGAACGGGCGAAACGGGTCTTCGGCCGGATCGCGGCGGCCGAGGAGAGTGTCCACGGGAAGGGGGCGCACTTCCACGAGGTCGGGGCCGACGACGCGATCGCCGACGTGATCGGGGCGTGCACGGCCCTGGAGACTCTGGGCGTCGACGGCGTCGCCGTCCTCCCGGTCGCCCTGGGTGCCGGGACGGTCGTGGCGGCCCACGGCACGATGCCGGTGCCGGCCCCGGCGACCCTTGCTGTCCTCAGGGCCTCGGCCCTGACGGCGAGGGTGGGGGGCGGCGAGGGCGAACTCTGCACGCCGACGGGCGCCGCACTCCTGGCCGAGTTCGCGACCCTCCGGCCCGATCAGATCGGGGCGGCACATGTCGTCACCATCGGCTACGGTGCCGGAAGCCGCGATCCTGCGGGGACGCCGAACGTGTTGCGGGCTGTGCTCCTGGAGCGTGAGGGGGTTTCGGGCGCCGACGAGGTGGATATCCTGGAGACGAACGTGGACGATGTCACCGGCGAGGTGCTCGGCCACTGCATGGACCTCCTCTTTGCGGCGGGAGCGAGGGACGTCTCCGTGGTCCCGGCGGTCATGAAGAAGGGGCGGGCGGGCCATCTGGTGCGGGTCGTCTGCCGCCCGGCGGACGCGGCCCCCCTCACCCTGATCCTGGCCAGGGAACTCGGCACTCTCGGGGTGCGGTGCATCCCCGCGGTCCACCGGAGCGTGCTGGAGAGACGTCTGATGCGGGTGACGGCGGAGGTGGCGGGTGTGAGGCGCGAGGTGACGGTGAAGGTCGGGTATATCGGCGATGTCGTCTCCTCGGTGAAGGCCGAGTCCGACGAGGTGCGGGCGATTGCCTCCGCGGCAGGCGTGCCGGTGCGGACGGTGGCCCGGATCGTCGAGGACGCCGCATGGAAGGGCCTGGAGGGGAAGGAATGAAGCTGTCCAGACTGAGCACGGGTTCCGAGCCTCTCGACACCCTCCTCGGCGGCGGCCTGGAGAGGCGGACGATCACGCAGATCTACGGCGAGCCCGGCTGCGGCAAGAGCACGATATCCGTCATGGCGGCGGTCTCCTGCCTGAAGGGGGGGGAGTCTGTCATCTACATCGACACCGAGGGCTTCTCGGCCGAACGCTTCGAGCAGATTGCGGGCGAGGAGGCGACGGCCCTTGCCGACCGCCTGTACCTGTACGAGCCCGTCGACTTCGTGCAGGAGGGCATCATGGTCAACGAGTGCGAGGCCCTCCTCAGGTCGAAGAACGTCGGCCTCATCGTGATGGACTCGGCGACGGCCCTGTACCGTTCCGAACTCGGGACGACGAAGGACGCCCTCCGCGTCCTCTCCCAGCACATGGTCCGCCTCCTCGGCTATGCGAAGAAGTACGAGGTGCCGGTGCTGATCACGAACCAGGTGTACATGGACGTGGACACCGACGCCTTCTTCGGCCTCGGGGGCACGGCCCTCGGCCACATTTCCAAGGCGATCCTGCGGATCGAGAAGAGGGAGAGCAAGAGGCGGGTCGTCCTCGAAAAGCACCGCTCCCGCCCGACCGATATCTCGTTCGATTATGTGATTGTGAATGAGGGGATCAGGCGGGTATAGTCTTTTTTTTGGGATCTGGATTTTGGAATTGCTCCGGGTCGCTGTGTTCTCTCGCGAGAGGGCCGGGTTCCGGCCTGCATCATGTGCTCACCATGGTCGGTAATCTGCTCACGCCCCCAGCCCCGATTATGCTCTCTCCCACCACCAGCCCTCACCGGCGACCCGTACTGATGCACCAGCCGTCGGTCCCTCCCATCATCTAACTGTAATTTGGCTTTAAAAATCTACTATGGTGCCTAAAAGACGAAAAATTTGATGTGAGGGGACGTTGAGGGTCGTATTGAGAAATATGTCACAATCAGACAGTCGCCCATTCTGGCTTGGGCTTATCGGTGGTCTTCTTGGAATTGCCGCTGCGTTCTTTGCTTTCTTCTTTGGAGCATTTACCTCGGCATTTGATCCATCTGCTGGGTACGATTTGATCATAGGGCTTGGAGCCTCGGCATTACTCTTCTCGGTCACCGGTATCGTTGGCGGTGTGCTGAAGAAAAATACCCTGGGGCTGCTTTGATGATCATCTCGGGCATCCTAGTCCTCATATCAGTTTCCCTCTTCGGTGTCCCAACCTTTATTCTCTTCCTGATTGGAGGTCTGATCAAATATAAAAATCAGGATTGAAGGGTTTAATCGCCCTTATCTCCATAAAGAGGCCTTTTTACTATATTTGGAACATACTTTTTTAAAAACCATCAAAGGGTGACCAACGAAAAAGTCCCATAATAAATTGGATTAATCGTGTTCATCACTCTTTAGTGCTTTAAAAAATAAAATTCTGAAAAAAACGAAATATGTATATGTCGAAATGTTTTATTATTGTTAGAGAAAATATGAGGCTATACTCTTTAATCCTGGTTTGTATTGCAATCTGCTTTGTTTGTGTATCCGGTTGTACAACTGCACACACAGATCATCAAGCATCGCCGAATGAGTTAACATATCCCACCCCGCAAGCAAGCACTCAGCAAACAAGTACTCCATACCCTACCCCCGAAAAAACAGTCCCAAAACCTACGGCGGTAGTGAATGACTTTTCCCAGGTGACGCATGCAAGTGTGGACACGATCAAGGAAAATTGGGATGCCGATGCCGAAGACGATGGGGTTACTGTTCATCCAGACCTGCTTGATCAATATGACGAGACGGTAAAATATTCAGATGCCAGTATTCCCGTTGACATTCAGATCTGGACAACAAAATTCGATAATAACTTCAAAGATCAAAAAGACAAACTTGTCTACAAGGGATCCGGCACCATAACAACGTGGAAAGATGGGAATATGTTCATGAAAGGCGGAATAAAAGTTCCGTTTAGCAGCATGAATGTTCCTTCTGATGAAACGTATGGGTGGACATACGTCACGATCCACACCCCTGATGGGAAGACGTATGAAGCGGTGGATAAGTTTACTGCTCTTACCCCCTAATTCCTTTTTTGCGTCTATTATCGGGCGTACCCTGATAACGTCCTGCCCCCCTGTCACCCTCAAAATCTCTCAGATTCGCGCCGATTTCCACCGCCTTTGCCGCCCCTCTCATCCCTCCTATAGGGCCCGCCCCCCCCTTTTCTCCTCCCCATCCCGGTAACGCCGCCCAGGCCTTCGAGAAACTATATCTTTTCCTCCAGAATGCCAGAATACCCGGGAATTAACACGCTCACGAACGCGTCCCGGATCATCGAGATCGAAGGGCCGGAAACCGGATCCAAGTGTCAGAATGGCGAGATCAGGGTGGCACTCAATACCTTAAAGGATCCCGGTGGCACGGGGCGACGTACCACAGAGATATGACGCCTATGAAAACCCGTGCCGAAGTCATCGCCCTCCTCATGCCCCCGTTGATCCGATGCACCCCTTTCACCCCCTTTTCGACATCTTTCGACCGGCGTTGAAAATGATTCGGGGCGCATCCGTATCGCACATTTTAATTTCGTCATCTCTCCGCCGATTTTAAAAATCGTTTTCACCAGGCGGAGGATCACACTCACCCACACCCCCATCACCCTTGCGGTCGCCTGCACCCTGTGCTCCTTCCACCTGGTGAAAAGAGGTACGTATGTACATATAATGATCATTAGATCTCTCCTTAATTTCTGATCCGCCGTCACCACGCTCCCCACCCTCTTTTCGACAGGCGGTGAAACCTGTCGAAAACGGTCGAAAATGGTGAAAAATCCGGACCGGCACCCGCCTCCTTCTTCATGAGAGATCTCCCATAGATCGTAAGAATGAACTTTGTCCTCCATGCCAGCGCTGCGATACAGGAGTTTTACAGGGCCGAATTTGTTTCGTTTCAAAAATTAACAAATATACTTTTATTTTTTAATTATGGTCCCTCTGATCATTTCGTTACCTTAAAGGAGTTACACGTAAAGCCAGATTGTGCGAATAACCATGCCTATGTTTTGTCCTGAATGCGGAACGCCACTAACGAGCACCAATGCAAAATTTTGCCCTGAGTGTGGTACCAAATTAACACAAGAAACATCAGTCCCTAACACTGTAAAGATTCAAACCTCTCCTCCTCCTTCTGATGACGATTGGTCGGATCCTATCGATTGGTCGGAGGAAGAGTACACAGAAGAGGGGAAGCCGCCTTCTGCGAATGTCTACGAGCTTGGAACAAAATTGGAAGAAATTGTCGACTCGATTTATCAGGCCGAGGGCTACAAGACTGAAAGACGGGTCAGAATGCCTGGACAGGGGGGTTATACAAACGAAATCGATGTCATTGCCAGAAGAGGAAGAAAGCAGGTTGCCATCGAATGTAAGAATTTTACATCCGCAGTCGGCATAAAAGAAGTTCGGGACTTTTCCAAGAAACTTGATGACCTCGGCCAGGGCTGGCAGGGAGTTTTTGTCGCCTTCAACGACTTAACTATCGACGCTCAGAATTTTGCGGAGAGCAGGAACATCGAAATCTTCAGTCACGAAGACATCAAGGAAAAGTGGTTTGCTGTCTCTGCCGGAAGGGTCAGTCGGAGAGGAGAAAAACTGAATTTAAAATTTGCTCTGCCAATAAAATCAGATTATATTGCGGTAACGACGCTGCCGCTACAGAACAACCATCTGATTGAGGTGAGCGATGCCACGCTCACCTTCCATCCGTACATAAAAATACCCTACAGTTTCAAAGCCCAGGTCTACGATCCCACCAAGAAACTCCACAAGTTTTCCGATGACGGCATAGTCGTGATCGATCTTCTGGACGGCAAGGTGCTCAACAGGCAGGCAGAGAAGGGAGGCTCGATTTTTAACTCGCTGAGTACCTCGAAGCAGAGCACCGATAACGCTCAAACACTCCAGACATTCAATGAAGTATTGAATAATTCTCCATCACCTGAATATTCCATTACGATCGGTTCGGATTATCAGATCACCGAACTGAAACCCGAAATCACCAAGCGGACGGTCGAAAGAGTTGCCATAGAATATATCACGGCGAAGAATACGAGCGATATAACGTACACTCCTTCAAAGGGGGATACCATTCTGGATAGCAAACGCCGGAAGTTCATCCCGAGAAGAGGCGATGTAAAACTCTTCAAGAGTGAAATGGTTTCCGTTCCCAAATGGGCCGTTCATTTCAACGCATTCGGCACGATTTATACGAAAGAAGTGTTTGCCCACTCCGGAACAGTCCTTGAAAACACCATTCGCTATTGCCCTCAGCATTTCAAGTTCGGTGTCATTAACATCAAGAAAGAGGCCGTCGCCGTTTGTGAGGTGTGCGGAAAAGCCTGTTGTAGTGAGCACATTACACAATGCCCTGTCTGCGGGAAATGGGTCTGTAACGAACATGCTTCGACCTGCAGTTCCTGCGGCAAGACATTCTGTAAAGAGCACGCCAGTACGATCTGTTCGGTATGCAATATGCCGCTCTGCTCTGACTGCGAGGTTGAGTGCCCGATCTGCAACAGAACATACGGGTCAGATCATACCCAGATCTGCGACAGGTGTGGGACAGCGGCCTGCTCGCAGTGTATTACTACATCAGGATTATTTCGAAAGACGAGGGTCTGTAAGAATTGTCAATAATTTTTTAAACACGAATTGATGCCAAAGGTAGGGAGGGATACTCACCCAAGAATATCCGTCTAAAAACCCATTGTGTTTTTCTGTCTCCCTCTTGAGATCCTCCTGATGCAATTGGGCTCATTTCATAAGTTTGCGAGGGTAGATTGACCGACGTATAATGATTTCTACAAAATCTGTGTAAGGTACATCTAGAGCAATAAATTCGGGAAATATGGTTTAAATCTATGTTGGGTCGTCTCTTAGAGTCCTTTGGCAGGGGATTGTGCTGGAAAAGCCACTTCAGATATGAGGTGGTTTACCGCGTTTCAAGTTTCTCCAACACATCCCCAATATCAGTTGTATAAGCCAGGAGCAAGATGGCACATTTCTTGTCTACCGATTCCCACCACTCCCACTCTTTTTTGAGGCATTCGAATTTTAGTAACGGGCAGATTCCCATAAATGCCACATTATCTGATTGAAGTGCCCGAATAAGTATATTGTGCGTTGAGGTGGGGATCAGGGAGATTTGAAAGAGAATCTGGTGTGAACTCGCCAGAAGTCACTGATTCATGGAGATCAGGTTTTCGTTTAAATTTTGTTTAACCAGAAATGTCCGAACCATTTAATCTTTAAAATCGTGAAGCCGTGTTTGAAAAAGATTATATCTTAAAAATAGGTCTTTTTTCATACACAATTTTCTGCGGCACTCTTCAACGCCAACATTTCACGAATCCCATATCAAAATACTTATCCTTCAGAATGTTGCACGGTTCTGTGTCTTTTTAGATAACGAGGCCTTTTAAAATGGATATGAAAATACATTCATTGGTTCTGGTATTTGTTTCTCTCATCGCGGTTGTTTTAACGGGAGGATGCACCGATTCATCTCTCAGCGAAGGTGATACGCACCTGCACATACTCGATGTTGGTGCTGAAAATCAAAGCATCTCTTCCATCGACACATACATGACCGTCAAGAACACCGGATCTATCACGGCGCATAACATTGTCGTTGCTGTGATAACTCTGCCTGAATCTGATGTCTCTTCTGCGCTGGAGAGTACTGAGATTTTAAAGATTTTGGCGCTGAATAACTCTCAGAATGAGGATTTAATGCTGGACCGGGATTTTGTCGATGCGTTAGGGCCTGGAGAAACCGTTAAGATCCATCTTTCTGTGAATCCCGATGACCTATCTGATGGGTGGGACGTTTTGAGGGTTGCTTTTGCGGATAACGCCGAAGTCGTGTACTCCGAACCAGAACCGTCTTCGTCTCTAGGAGTTCAACCGGGTAATACGCCGTCTACAACGACACCCACTACGCCGTCTACAACGACACCCACCGCTACTTCCGCACCTTTGCAGGAACCTGCGTACGCGATAGGGGATGTGATCTCTTATATGCAGGATTCAGACGTTGCAGAGGTAATTCTGGATTATGACCCTCAAAATGATGCGTATAAAACGGATGTGATCTTCAAATGGGACGAATATGATACCGGCGAATATGGGTGGTATCCGTACAGTGCTCCGGCGGGTACGTGGGGGTATCGCCTGGAAAGCAACGATTCGAGTTGGACTGATCGTAGGTGTATGGAAAAATCCTATCCCTATGTTCTCGGACATGCCGATCCTATCGCTCTCAGAGAGGACTATGATTGACACCACACTATTTCTGAAAATAGATTGAAAATGTCCGTTGATACACTCTCCCCTCCTTTTTCGTGCGTATCCTATGCCTGCTTTCTTTTGACCCTGTCCGGAAGTTAGTATGGGATGATCGCAACCGGCAGAGATAGATACTGTCGAAGAGTGTTTTCCCTGGCGGTCTGGAATATCACGGATCTTTTTCCCGGAATCAGGGATTGGAACCGGGCGAGCAATACCTTCAAGCACCCCTCGAAGTCGCCGGGGACGAAGCAGCACGTTTTTAAGGCAACGGGGAGAACATGGCCTGAAATCCTTTGGTGTTCATATCCGTCATCCTCGCACACCCCCACAGGGGGAGCTTCAACCACGCCATAGCGGAGACCGTCGTCGCCGCCCTCAGGGAATGCGGGCACGCCGTTGCATTCCATGATCTCTATGCCGAGACGTTCGATCCGGTGCTGCCGTACGACGAGATCGCCCGCGACGCTCCCCTCCCTCCGTTCATTGCTGCGCACTGTGCAGAGATTGCTGTAGCGGATGGGCTTGTGGTAGTCCATCCGGACTGGTGGGGGATGCCCCCCTCGATCCTGAAAGGCTGGATCGACCGGGTTCTGCGGCCGGGCGTGGCGTACCGATTCGGCGAAGGAGATAACGGGGAAGGCATTTCGGTCGGTTTGCTCAAGGCAAAAACAGCACTCGTCTTCAACACCTCCAACACGCCGAAGCAGAGGGAACTTGCGATCTTCGGCGATCCCCTCCAGCGGCTCTGGAAGGATTGTATCTGTACGTTCTGCGGGATTCCGATTTTTCACCGCCGGATGTTCGACGTTATGGTCGCCAGCACGGAGGAGCAGCGGAAGTCGTGGCTCGGTGATGTGCGGGCGTTGACCTGTGAAACGTTCCCGCCGGATTCTGCCTGACGATTTCTGCAAACATTTTTTGCCGGAACCTTCGTATGGCTGTACGAGGGAGAAGAATGGACTTTTCCGACTGCGTGAAATTTGCAAACGAAAATCCGGTGACGTATATTGCGACCATAGACGGCGACCAGCCCAGGGTCCGGGCGTTTGCGATGTGGTTTGCCAATGAGAGCGGGTTTTACTATCATACCGGAACTCTGAAAAAGATCTGGCAGCAGCTTACGAAGAACCCGAAGATCGA
>NZ_JAQVNX010000028.1 GCF_028702905.1 Methanofollis sp. | reverse complement strand
AAGGCAGAGGGCGAACCTTTTCTGAAGGTGATTTTGTCCTCTCCATCTCCATCATGGGGTGCTCGTTGAGAGTCAAAACCTCATGAAAACCCGGAGAACGGATCTTCTGGATCATTTTCATGGTAAATCCTCTGGATTGCATCTCTGCGGGGGGCTGGCCGCCCCCCGGTCCCCCCGCATCAGGATAGGACCGGGGACGGTAAATCCCCATTCGTGTTCATTGATTTTGCCTTCCTGACCCAATCGCAATTCCGGGGGTCCGGGGGCAGCGCCCCCGGCGCGAAGATATAGGAAGGCAATTGAGTCACGCTCGTACCCAGAAATGGTGAGGGTTTACCATGAAAATGATCCAGACGTTCAATTCTGGAGTTATGGATGAGAATTTGAACACACAGATTTCTCTCATACCTGATATGCGGAGAACAAAACCGCCCTCAGAACGATCGGGTTCTCTGCCTTCCCGCCCCTATCTTCGTCCCGGGGATCCGGGGGCAGCGCCCCCGGCGTGAAGATGTGGGAAGGGGTGATGATCAGGCGTGCCGCCCCCCAACCGCAGAATCTTCACCGCCGTCTCGCACCGGGGGGCGTTGCCCCCCGGACCCCCCACGGATGAAGATAGCCGGGGGGCGGCAATTGAACAGTATCCTTCAGGTGCCCTGTTGCAAGAAGAGGAATCAAGTATCCCTCCGCACTCAGGAGAACTGCAACGAGAAATTTTCATCACGTATGCTTGAGCCAGGGGTTCATGCCCGATTCTACAAAGCCGTTTTTTGCCGTCCTTTTCTGCACATTTAAGATGAGGTCATCCCAAAACTCTCCAGCCTTGATATGTGACCGGAAGAAATTTCTGAAGTACGGTGTCGTTCGAGAGATTGCTGCCGCCCCTTCCCTATCTTCTTCGGGGAGGGTCCGGGGGGTATCCCCCCGGCGGGAGAGAGCAAGGAAACACTCTTTATTCTCTATGGGGGCGGCACATCTGATCGGTCCGCCTTCCTCCATGAATCACGCCGGTGGCGCTGCCCCCCGAACCCCGGGCATTGCGATTGAAGCGGGGAAGGCAGAGGAATGGCCGAGAAGCGTCTCGATCCAGATGATTGATCAAGCACAGGATACTTTTGGGATATGCTCGAATATAATCGCGGTTCCTATTTTGTATTTATAGCAAAAAATCATCTTTTTTGATATTTTGTACTTTTTTTGCGCTTTATTTTCATTTTTAAATCTCTTTGATCTTCTGTGAATCTTTTTGTGGCATTTTGGTCGCCGCATTATATCGTCACATTAATCTAGTATCAGATATTTTATGGATCAACGGTGGCGAGGATATGCGAATATCATATTATGGCATTGTGCTGCTCGGCGTCCTGATGCTCTGTTCGGCATCGGCCGCTGCGGACACACAGATTTCTCTGAGTACTGATACAGAATGGCTTGTCGCCGGCAGCGGCGGCACCTCGAATGTCACGGTGACGGCGACCGGTGAGACGACGGTCGTGCTCACCTGCAATTCTACGATGGGCACACTCTCCCGCTCCACGCTGGCAATCGAAGCCGGAGGACAGGCGACAGCGACGTTCACTGTAGGGGAGAAGAGCGGGGACGCGACGATCACGGCGACGGCGCTGAATGCCGATGGCACGGTGGCGGCGGAGAGCACGGTCGTCCAGAAGGTCGACCATGCGGCGCCGTACAAACTTGCGTTCAGGGACTATACGAGCGAGGCGACGGCGGGATCGGTGGTGCAGATCGTCCTTGCGATGGAGGACAGATTTAAAAATCGCATCGATAACCGGCACGAGGTGGCGGAGGGCAGGGATGCCGAGACCGTCACCTTTTACGTCGGGTCTCTGGACAACTCCGCCGTCTTCCTTGTCGAGGGTAATGATTCTGGTGATGCCGCCGCCTTCCCGGTGGACGAAAAGGGAAATGTGATGGCGACCCTCAGGCTCGCGAAGAAACCGGGGGAGAACATTGTGTACGTTGACCTGCCTGATCCGATTGCCGACGCATATTACACGTTCTACGGCCTCAGCAACGCTCCTCCGGCCACGATCACCTGTGATGTCTCTCCTGGCGGCACGCCCCTCCCCTGGGTGCGTGCCGACGGCGAGAAAAAATTCACCCTCACCTACACCTTGAAAGACGCCTACGGAAACCCGTCGGTCAACCAGACTCTCCTGATCTCAACCAACGATCCAGAGGAAAGTCCCGTGAACCCGCCGCCCCGCTCCAACTCTGACGGTCGGATCGTGGTCACCTACGGCCCCAAGAGCGCCCCCAGGACGGTGAATATCACGGCGACCTCGAAGGACGCCCCTGCGGTGACCTGCCAGTGCGATGTCGAGTTCACGAGCACCGAGCCTGTGGACATGCAGCTCACCGCCTCTCCGCAGACCATGTCGAGCCTGGACGTGAATCCCGATCAGACCGCCGAGATCCGGGCGAAGGTCGTGGACGTGAAGGGCGGCCCGGTGAAGGGGCAGACCGTGACCTTTTCGCTCTCCGACAACATTACGACGGGGTCTGCTCCGGTTCTCAGAAGCACCTCCGCCGTCACCGATGACGACGGCTATGCCACAGTGATCTTTGTTCCGGGTGCGTTCCCGCGCCGCGGCGAAACGGGCTATGTGCAGAACGCCACCGGCACCTGCAATGTCACCGCTGAATGGACATATAAAGAGGCCCATGTGACCCATCCGGTCCCCCTCGCCTGGAAAAACTACCCCTACCTCTCTGTGGAGACGAACGTCTCCCCCAGGACGGTCACGAAAGGCGAGGCGGTCGATGTCACCATACGACTGAAGGGCGACGGGAGTCTGCTCCAGGCGGACCCGATCGATGTGGTGCTGGCGATCGATCGTTCGTTGAGTATGAACAAGAGGGATGCGGGCGCGAACATGACGAGGATGGATGCAGCAAAGAATGCGGCAAAGACCTTCGTCTCCCAGATGAATCCTGATAGGGATAGGATCGGCCTGGTTTCATATGGTTTTCGTGTCACCCGTGATCGGTCACTGAACGATCCTTCGGACGTGAACGCCACCGTGAATGGCATTGGTGTTATTGACTCCAGGCTATTTACCGCCACGCGGAACGCGCTGAATGTCTCTATCGGGGAGATAAAGAAGAATCCAAATCAAGAATCCAATGCCGTGCGTGCCGTGGTCCTGATGTCTGATGGCGAATACAATTGCTACGGTGATCCGCTCGCCCGGGGGAGTGGGTTTTTCATTACTACAGATCTTCCTGTTTTAGTTCGTCCATCTGGTGTTCTTTCACTTCTTTGGAAGGGTGTTGTATATTTGATTAATCAGTTTATAGAGACGGTTCTTCCGACTAGTGATGATCCAGGGGAGATAGATGCCCGGGACTATACGTACTTCTGGGGTCTCGGTGAATTGTCTCCCGGGGAGGAGTTTGGGAACTTATTTTGGGAGTGGGCAAATGAAGGGCGTACGATATGGGATGACGGCCGCCTCCGGTACACCAACCAGAACATGTCCGTCTACGCGAAGAACAACGACATCCGCCTGTACATGATCTCGTTCTCCGACGACATCAAAGAGAACGATACCACATGGGAGACGATGGACATCCTTGCAGAGTCGACCGGCGGGAAACACTACCATGCCACCACCGACGACGACCTTGCCCGGATCTACACCGAGATCGCCGGCGAACTCCAGACCGAGGCCGGCGTGAACACGACGATGAACCTCAACTTCACGAACGTCCGGGTGAACAGCACCCCGGTCCGCGGCGACAAGGTCTTCGAGTATGTCTTCAAGGAGGGAGTCTCCACCCATATCCACAACCAGACCCGGACCGGGGATGTCCTCTATAATGATACCATCGACCAGACCCCCCAGTGGGACAAAGACCAGAACCTCCACTTCGACATCGGCACCGTGCGCCTCGGCCAGACCTGGGAGACGACCTTCCGCCTCAAGGTCAATGAAACCGGCAACATCACCATTTTCGGCCCCGGTTCGACGATCTCGTTCAACAATGGTGCAGAGCCGCTCATCCTCCCGGAAGCCTTCATCTCCGCTCTCCCCGTGAACAACCCCGGCAATGGCACAGCGGATATCTGGGTTGGCGACCTCCACCGGGTCGAGAATGGCCCGATCACCGACTTCCTGCGGATGACATGGAACCTCAACTACACCGGCAACCAGACGGCCACCCAGCACCTCTTCTACTCCACCGACGAGAAGAGGACCTGGGTCGGCTTCGGGACAGTGGCCCCACGGGAGAAGGGCCTGAGTCAGGAAAAGGCCGCGCTCGACGTCCGCGACCTCCCGACAGCGCGGTACTGGATACGGGTCAGGGCCACGGCGCCCGACGCCCCGCCGGCAGAAAATGAAACCCGTGATTCTTTCTTCGTCGGCAACACCACCGATGCGAAGATCAGACTGCAATAATCTTTTTTTGAAAATCTCAAAAACGGACCCAGCGGGAATCGAACCCGCGTCCCTGGGTTCGAAGCCCAGAAGGATGTCCTCTACCCCATGGGTCCAGGCAACCGGAGCATCGGCGGCGTCAATTCCCCTGCCGCAAAACTCCCGATTTAGAAGGAAATGGATGAATTGTACAGTGGTATATATCATATCACAAGTTATTAAGCATTTTCGAGAACCATCCCTATAGAATATGATCCTCTCTTCCGCTGAGATCCGGTCCCGCCTCGGAGCAGACGATACGAGGACGCGGCTTGTCATCACCCCCTTTGGCGACGCCTCCCTCCAGCCCGCCTCCTACGACCTGCGGGCCGGCGCCGACATCTCCCTCCCTCCCGGAAAGTGCACCCTCGTCCCGAGCATGGAACACGTGGAGATCCCGGCGGACGTCGCCGCCACCCTCAGGTGCCGGTCAAGTTACGCGCGCCGCGGCCTCCTCCTCGGCGGCGGCTTCGTCGACCCCGGCTTCCGGGGCCAGCTCACCCTCTGCCTCACGAACATGGGCGAGGACCCCGTCCAGCTTGCAGCCGGCGACCGCGTCGTCCAGATGATCCTCCACGACGTCGGCGACGGCGCAGGCACCTACAGCGGGCGGTATCAGGACAGCACCGGGGTGGTCAGGGCACGATGAGCGGGATCAGGACAGAGAGGAAGTGCATCGAAATCCTCAGGCTCCTCAAGGAACACCCCGAACCGATGGGAGCGAAACGCCTCTCCGAACTCATGGCCGAGCACGGCTTTGTCCTCTCCGACCGTGCCGTCCAGTACTACCTCCGCTCCCTCGACGAGATGGGCTTTACTGAGAAGATCGGAAACCGGGGCCGCATCCTCACGCCGAACGGCATCGCCGAGATAGAAAACGCCCTCGTCGGCGAACGCATCGGCTTCGTCATCTCTAAACTCGAAAGACTCGCCGTCAGGACAACCTTCGACCCCCGGAGCGGCACCGGCGACGTCGCCTACAACCTCTCCATCGTCCCTGACGCCGAAGTCGACCGGGTCAGGAAAGCATTCGACGCCGTCATCGCCGCAGGGTGCGGGTTCTTCGACGCCTACGGCATCACCAACAGCGACCCCCGCATACCCGCCGACCACACCGGATTCATGACCGTCTGCTCGGTCACAATGGACGGCGTCTTCCAGAGGCAGGGCATTCCCGTCGAGATGAAATATGGCGGCAGAATCGCGATCAGCAAGGACGAACCGATGCAGTTCCTCGACCTCCTCGCGTATCGCGGCACAAGCATCGACCCCCTCCAGCTCTTCATCGCCGCCGGCCTCACCTCGGTCCATGCCTATGTCACGGCCGGCGACGGCATCGCCCTTGCCAACATCAGGCAGGTACCCCTCCCCGCACAGGACAAAGTGGAGGAGATCGTCGCGAACATGCGGTCGGTCGGGTTCGTCTTCCCGCTCACGACCGGAGAAAAGATCTTTAACCTTCAGAGAGACCCGTACCGCCTCTCCATCGCCTCGTTTTCCGGCATGAACCTCATCGCCCATGCCGTCGAGGAGGGCTGTTCGATCAGAACAGAAATCGGCGCCGGGAACATCCCCTTCTCCCGGATCACGTCTATCTGATCCACTCGATGCTGTCCTGACTCTCTTCTTCTTCCTCTTCTTCCTGTTTTTTTGTCTCCAGGCCCGTGATCTTTCCGCGCCCCGGCTCTATCTCCTTCGGCTTCTGCTTCGGGGCCAGGTGCATCCCCCCCCTCAGGACATCGTCGATCGGCCGGGTGCCCGGATCATTCAGGAGCACCGCATCATTCCCCAGAAGGTCGTCCTTCGCCTTCTTCACGACCCATTTCAGGCTGACCTTCTCCCCGGAGAGGACATCGTCCTTTGCCGCAGGGATCGCCTCGACCCTGAAACCGGTCTCCTCGATCTCCTTCGGTTTTTTCACGGCCGAAAACTGTCCCCCGATCCCGAGAGCGGAGTCCTTCGGGGCCTGGGGAAGACCGACAGAGGTCATCCTGGTCATATCCCCGGGCGTCTGTTTCTTCGCGCCGGGCACCACCACCGCCCCCTCGTCGTCTCCGGTTTTTTTCAGATGATCGCTGGAGAGGTGGATCCGGAGTTTTCCATCCTCTCTTTCCTTCTTCCGCTTCTGTCCTGCGATTGCGATCATGTCGTCCTTTTCTTCAGTCATCTCCATCCCACCTCCTCCCGGTGCAAGAGGATCCCTTCCTGAGTACCCCGTGAAAAAAGCTGCCTCCGCTTCCGCATCTTCATCGAAGTCCGCGGGCCTCTGCCCTCTGGCCTCGACCGCCGCTTCCCTGGCCGCCTCTTCCTCCAGTTCCTGCCTGTACTCTTCCCTGTGGACCTTCAACTCGTCGATCCGGGGTACATTCTGCACACCTGACAGCACGATGATGATCCCGACGAAGCGAGTGTTTTTGATCGGGTAGTCACCTGAACGCATCTCAAGGCCGGCGATGCTCCGGTCGATCCACTTCCTGACCGTGACAAATCCCCTGATGCTCAACTCTCTGTCAGGCCCGGCAATGAGGACCAGCGCCTTTTCGGCACTCGTAAGGTCGCACGGCACGGATATTTCCTCATATACCGCCTTCTTTGCGAGGGAGACGATCCGTGCCGCCCGCTTCTTCGACCCCTCCATATAATTGCGGGCCGAGCTCCACCGTGTCAGAAATTCGAGAGGGCCCGGGGGGAGACGTTCGGCAGCGTAGCCGACGGCCACGATCCCCATACCACTGAGAGTGTTGAGCACCTCCCCGGCGTCGAGGACGAGTTCGCCCACATCGAGGCCTGTTTCATTGAACTCCCCTGCACGCAGGAGGAGCCCGATCCTCCGGGCGACCTCGTCGTTCAGCAGGGAGTACATCCTGCGGGGGTTCATGAAGGAGCCCCTCCGTCCTGCAATCTTCGATGACAACCCGGTCCGGCCCGGTTCATCCCCGGAGCGGACCCGTCCCGCCCAGGTTTCGTTGTCGAAGACGATCGTGCCGTCCACGAGCCCGGAGATCATCTCCAGGTCGTCTGCGGCCTTGGCGGCCCGTTTTATTCCCTCATCCCTGCACGGCAGGGTGACCACAGCAAATATCGGCTCGACGAAGGACTGGCGCAACTGCGGGATGATCTGGGGGAGGGTATCGATCATTGTCCCCCCGAGGCCCGTGATCACCATGATAGCGTCGATCTCGACGGTGTCCACCTTCTGGATGCAGGTCATCACCTCTTCGATATCGACGACCGTCTCGACATCGAAGGTGAAGGACGGATCAATCGGCGGGAAGAATAACTTGGACTCCTCGGGAAGGTGCTCAAGCTGGATAAGCGTATTGGAGTCGTAATCGATCACGAGTGCGTTCATGCAGAGGACCTTGCTCCTCCGGTCGTGATCGTAGAGCCTGTCCACGATCCTGCTGCCTGCACCCCCCAGTCCTATTGCCAAGACCCGCATGTATTCTCTCTCCACCCCGTTTCGGGCGGGCGGCACCCTCCATCACCGGTCGGTCTGCCCTGTGCCTGACCCGCATACCGGGAACACGTTTTCCCCCCCTCTGCATCGCACCTTTCTGGAAAAAGAATGGATGCCTGGTGCGTGCCCCCGGATCATTCGCGGACGGCGACCGGGTTCCGGTTGCGTACTCTCTTGGGTATTTGTGCTGATGATCATAAATACTTCTCTTTTAGCGTTTCGCCCGCTCCTCCGCGATAGGGAAACACTTGAGGCACTATATCCGTTTGATACTCCAATCTCAAGTAAGAAGCGTTTATTTCTCTCTCTTCTCAGGGCAAATGATAATACTTTTATCTTTGTGCGATAACTACTCTCTCTGAGGTGAAATGCCTTGAGTTATGGAATTGAATTTGTGCCAGGCAACATTAACGTCAAGCAGGTCGTGAACTACGTCAAGCTTGCCGAGTCCAAGGACATCGACTACGCGTGGATCACCAACCACTATAACAACCGTCACTGCTACCCGACCCTTGCCATGATCGCAGCGAACACCGACTCGATCAAGATGGGCCCGGGTATCATGAACACCTTCACCGACACCCCGGCGGCCATTGCGTCCTTCATGTGCACGCTGGACGAGATCTCCGACGGCCGTGCAGTCCTCGGTATCGGCCCCGGCGACCTCTCGACCCTTCCGAAGCTTGCGATTGCGGGTGGGAAGCCCGTCGCTCGCCTGAGGGAAGGTATCACCCAGATCCGCCGCCTCTGCAGCGGTGAAGAGATCAAGAAGACCGGCGACATGGAGTTCTTCGACTACGACGGTGCGAAGCTCACCGGCGTCCAGCTCCCCGGCAAGAAGGGCATCCCCGTCTACGTCGGCGCCCAGGGCCCGAAGATGCTCGAGCTCGCCGGTGAGATCGGTGAAGGCTCCCTGATCAACGCCTCCAACCCGAAGGACTTCGAGATCGCCATCCCGATCATCAAGAAGGCCCAGGAAGCCGCAGGCCGGAAGAAGCACGATGTCGGTGCGTACACCGCCATGTCCATTGACCAGAACGAGAAGAAGGCCCGCAACGCCGCCAAGATCGTCGCTGCCTTCATCGCCGCGGGCTCCCCGCCGGCACTCCTCCAGCGCCACGGACTCGACCTGAGCAACGTCGCCAAGATCAAGGACGCCCTCGGACGCTTCGACTTCAAGGCCGTCGGTGGCCTCGTCAGCGACGCCGAGATCGACGCCTTCACCATCGCCGGTACCCCTGACATGGTCAGGCAGAAGTGCGATGACCTCAAGGCGGCCGGTGTCACCCAGATCATCTTCGGGTCCCCTCTCGGCCCCGACATGACCAACTCGATCCGCCTGCTCGGCAAGTACGTTGTCTGAACCTGACTGCAGGTCTCCTGCAGCAATATTTTTTGGGGGATATCCCTATCCTCCATTTTCCATCCGCCGCTAACGCCTCAAAGAGGTGCTTTTATCACGTCTTCCCTCCTACCGGAGGATGCAGGCATGTTTTCGGTCGACACGTATGCGAGCGGCAGGGTCCAGGTCCGCCGGGAGGCCCTGACGGGAATCGCGTCACGCATCTCCCCTGAGCGGATCGGCCGGAACCTCGGTCTGCCCTATGCCGGCACGCCCCCCGGAGACTGTCCCTTCTGTCCGGGGCGGGTGGAACGCGAGACCCCCACCTTTGACGACGGCACCCGGATCCACCGGGGCGAGAGCGTCACCTTCCCGAACCTCTATCCTTATGCCGACTGGCACCTTGTGACCGTCATCACCCGTGCCCATGCCGTCGAGCGTTTTACCGTCGACCAGGTGTCCGACGCCCTCTCCGGCCTGCTGGACGGGGTGAAGGGACAGGGGAGCTATGTCTCGCTGAACTGGAACTATCTCCCCTCTGCCGGGGCGAGCATCGCCCACCCTCATCTCCAGGGGATCGCCGACCCCTGCCCGACCTCCCTCCAGGGCCGGTACCTCGCGGGGAGCCGGGCATACTGCCGGGAACACGGCCGGTCGTACTGGGCCGACCTCGTCGAAGAAGAGGTCGCCACCGACCGGTTCCTCTTCGAGGACGTGATACCCTGGTTTGCAAGTGCCGTGCCGGTCGGCGAGCGCGAGGTGCGTGGCATCCTGCCGGCCGCCTCCCCCGCCGATATCGGGCCCTGCATCCGCCCTCTCGCCCGGGGGATCCTCCGGGTCATCGACTGCTACCGCACCCTCGGCACGCGCGCCTTCAATATGGCCCTGTATTGCGGGGCAACCGATGATGCCGATTCTTTCTCCGCCGTCTGCTCGATCATCGCGCGGCTCAACCCGAACCCGTCTTCAATGACAGACTCGGCCTTCATGGAACGCCTCCATTTCGAACCGGTAGTGATGACCCTCCCCGAGGAGTTCGGCCGGTACTTCCGGGAGAGCGGGTGCTGAGAGAGGCAATCTTTCTCCCCGGGATTTCCCGGTCTGTCTTCCCGGTCCTATCCTGAGCGGGGAACGAACGCCCGTGAGTTCGAGAAACAGTTTGGTCTTCGAGAGAGCCCTCGACCCACCGCCTTCCCATAGTCTTCCACCGGGGGCTTTGCCCCCGGACCCCCATAATAGGATAGGTCCCGGGAAGAGCGAACAAGATATCCTGAGGAAGGAGATTACCATCCAACCCCCTATCCTGAGCGGGGGTCCGGGGGCGTAGTCCCCCGCGAATTACGCCGATATACTGCCCTCCTCCCCTACCATTCACCGACGCTCTTCGCCGAGGAACCACTCGAAGACCTGCAGGATATCCCTGATATCCTGTGCTGGACCCCGGTCTCGATAGAGAGAAATGTCCTGCCTCCGGGATCCTGCGCGCACGCCCCCGGTCTGTCGTCCAGATTTAAAAAAAGAGAAAAAAGATTTTGTGAGTATTTACTCGGGCTTGGAGATGAGTGCGGTCTTGGAGACGATGATACCGTCCTTCTTGTGCGGCTTCCTGATCACCGCGTCGCCGGCCTTCTCGATCTCACGGGCCTCGTCGCAGAGCACTGCGGCCTGGCGCATCATTTCGTGGGCGGAAGCGACGATCGGGACGTAGTTCTCGAATCCCTTCGTCATGAAGCAGCCCTTGACGTTAACCCCGGCAACAGCCTGGGCGATCTCGTAGGCCGCGCGGGCCTTTGCGAGGGCGTACGGGTTCGAGAACTCGCCGTCGACTGCCTTGTCGGAGTTCATGACAACCTTCGGGAGGACGAGTTCTGCGCCCTTCTTGCCTTCCTTGACCTGGTCGATGACCTTGTCAAGCTCCATCTGGAGTTTGCGGAACGCGCCGGTGAGGGCGAGGACCTTGACGAGGTTGCCGTTGTAGTCGGCCATCTCGGTGGGGTCGAGGAACTCGCGGCGGGCACCGATCATGGAGTCAGCCTTCATGATGATGTAGCCGAAGGTGCTCTCCTTGAGTGCGGCGAAGTCGTCCTTTTTCGTGGTGATGTCGTCGGTGATGACGATGCACGGAATACCTGCCTCTGCGAGTGACTCGCGGGCACCCTTCGGACCCGGAAGGACGCCGTTCGGGGAAACGACAATGCAGAAGTCAGGGACCCATGCCTTCATGGTGCTGACGACACGTTCGATGTCCTCGGGCTGCAGCTTGGTGCCGGAAGTGGCCATAAAGGTCTGCATGTCTTCACGGTCTGCACGCTCGTCAAGGAGCAGTTCTGCCATGACGCCGCTGGCAATGTTGCCCAGTTTTGCAATTCCTACTTTAACTACCATCTATACACCTCTCAAATTAGAGAACAGACATAGTATCGGTGAAATCTCATATAAAGATTGTGAAAGCCTGTCTGTTCCGGTCGCGCGATGTTAAAGAGAAGTGTTTAAGTCCCAGTATGTTAAGTTATATTCAATGAAACAGGGGCTCCTCACCGACAGACAGAAGGAAGTACTCCGGTACCGCAAGACCGGCCTCACCCAGCAACAGGTTGCCGACATCATCCAGACCTCGAAGGCAAACGTCTGCACCATTGAAAAAGCGGCGTACGAAAATATCGAAAGGGCAAAAGAGACGCTTGAGTTTCTCTATACCCTCGACTCCGAACACCTCTGCACCATCAAATCCGGCACCGACCTCATCGAAGCGGCCAACCTCATCTTCCAGGAGGCGGAAAAACTCGGGATCAAGGTGAAGTACAACACCCTCGAACTGATCAACAGGATCCACGACTCCAACCCGAGCCGTTTCAGGGCCAGGTACGTCCGCGAGGACGTCGAGGTCTACATCAATAGAGAGGGCGACCTCTTCTTCGGCTGACCCCGGACCCTCCCCGCGTCCCGGAGAATACGGGAAGATTTATATTCGTTTCCGGGGAATAATTAGAGAACCGGAGACGATGGTATCCTGCGCAACCGGGCACAGAATAATGGCCACATGGTGGTAGAGTGGCCATTCTGTAACCGTTTGGCGGATAATACTGCCGGTCCCCCCGACAGGGGACGGGCATGATGCCCCGGCTGCCCCGATAGGGGGCATAACCGAGAAGGACTAGAGCAGTCCCAAGGAGAAGACAGACGCTGGATCTGATCCGTGCGCCGGGCCTCCGTCAGTGCAGACGAGCCCTGCCGGCATATGCCGGCGTGCACAAGATCAGGATCTCTTCGCGAGACGAGGTATTCTGGTGCACACCAGAATGATCTCCACACTGGAGACCACACGCGGCACATCACTCCCGACACCACCACAACAGGAGTAACTCCTGTTGTGCGGAGAGCGTGCCTGATCGTCATCCCACCGGGGATACGAGCGTTGTGGTCCCGTTCGCAAGTGTTTGTACAGTCCTGGCGGAAACCTGGGAATCTCGGAGAGAACCAAACGCAGAGGATTGATTAGAACATGCCGAACGTACACAGACCACGCAGGGGTTCACTTGCCTACAGCCCGCGCAAGCGGGCAAAGAGCCAGGTACCGAAGTACCAGGCCTGGCCCAGGCACGATGGCGAGCCCATGCTGCAGGGTATTGCAGGGTATAAAGTAGGTATGACGCACGTCATCATGGTGGATGACCACAAGAGCAGCCCGACTGAGGGACGGGAGATCATGGTCCCCGTCACCATCGTCGAGGTGCCGAAGGTGAAGGTCGCCGCCGTGCGCGCATACGCCACTGACAGTTATGGCCGGCACCCGCTGACCGAGGCCTGGGCCGAGGAGCTCGACCCCTCCCTTGCAAAGCGGATCACCATGCCGAAGGAACACGACCGTGAGGCCGTACTCAAGGCGATCCAGGACGACGTCGCTGCAGGCAAGGTCACCGAGATCTTCGCCCTCGTGTACACGCAGCCCGCCGCTGTCACCAGTATCCCCAAGAAGGCTCCCGAACTGATGGAGGCCAGGATCGACGGCGGCTCCATGGCAGAGCGCCTCGCCCTCGCCACATCACTCCTCGGCAAAGAAGTCGACCCCCTGACCCTCGTCAGCGAAGGGCAGTATGTTGATGTCACCGCCGTTACCAAGGGTAAGGGCACCGAGGGCCCGGTCAAGCGCTGGGGCATCATGGTCCGGAAGAGAAAGCACTCCCGCGGCGGCAAGAAGCGCCACATCGGCAACCTCGGCCCCTGGCACCCGCACCACGTCAGGTGGCAGGTCCCGCAGATGGGCCAGATGGGCTACCAGCAGAGGACCGAATTCAACAAGCGGATCATCAAAGTCGGCACCGACGGTTCCGAAGTCGTGCCGGAAGGTGGTTTCCTCCACTACGGTCTTGTCAAGAACCCGTATGTCATGATCAAGGGTTCGATCCCGGGTCCGGTCAAGCGTCTCGTGCGCATCCGCCCGGCGATCCGGCAGGGCGAACACACTGTCAGGGCACCGTCTGTGAACTATGTCAGCCTTGAGAGCAAGCAGGGGTGAAGAGCGGATGAAAGCAAATGTCAGATCAATCGACGGATCCGTCGTCCGTGAAATCGAACTCCCGTCCGTCTTCGACGAATATTACCGGCCCGACCTCATCAAGAGGGCCGTGCTCTCTATCCAGAGCAAGCGGTTCCAGCCCCATGGCACCGACCCGCTTGCCGGCATCAGGAGTTCCGCGGTCGGCTGGGGATCAGGGCGCGGCGTATCGCATGTGCCCCGTCTCAAGAACGGCTCGAGAGCAGCAAAGGTTCCGCAGGCCAAGGGTGGCCGTGAAGCACACCCGCCAGTCGTCGCGAAGATCCTCGTGCTGAAGATCAACAAGCAGGAGAAGTGGATGGCCCTGCGGTCGGCAATCGCCGCAACCGCGATCTCCGACCTCGTCGAGATGCGTGGCCACCTCTTTGACGGTGAAGCCCCGTTCGTCGTGGACGAGAGTTTCGAGGCAATCGAAAAGACTGCCGACGTCATCAAGGCCCTCTCCGTACTCGGGGTCTATGCCGATGTCGAGCGTGCAAAGGACAGCAAGAAGGTCCGTGCAGGCCGCGGCAAGACGCGTGGCCGCCGGTACAAGAGTCGCAAGAGTGTCCTGATCGTCACCGGTGACGAACCCCTGCGTGCAGCGCAGAACCTTGCCGGTGTCGACGCCGTCAGCATCTACGACCTCGACGTCGAAATGCTCGCGCCGGGCACCCATGCCGGTCGCCTGACCATCTGGTCCGAAAGCGCCCTCAAGAGGATGGAGGACTAAATATGGTGCTCAGAAATCCGTATGTTACGGAAAAGGCGATGATGATGCTCGAGAATGAGAACAAGATCCAGGTTCTCGTGCACAACAACGCCTCCAAGGACGATATCAGGCGCGCCATAGAGAAGACCTTCGACCAGAAGGTCGCCTCTGTGCGGACCGTCATGACGATGAAGGGCCAGAAGAAGGCCATCATCGGATTTGAGAGTGAAAAGGCCGCCGAGGAGATCCTCAGCCGGCTCGGCGTCATGTAAGGTGGTGGAGATGGGACATAGAATTATCCAGCAGAACCGCGGTCGCGGAGGCCCAACCTACCGGGCGCCGTCTCACAAGTACAAGGCTGAGCTGAAGCACGCCTGCAAGTGCACCGAGAACGTGAACGGACGGATCCTCGACATCGAGCACGACCCGGCACGTCACGCCCCGATCGCCCTCGTCGAACTCGCTGAAGGGAAGAAGATGTACATGCTCGTTACCGAGGGCATGGGTATCGGCGATGAGGTTGCATGGGGTGCCGAAGCCAAGATCCAGAATGGCAACACCCTCTCCCTGAGAGACATCCCGATCGGTGCCTTCGTCTGTAATATCGAAGCCCGGCCAAGCGACGGCGGCAAGTTCGTCCGTGCGAGCGGTGTTCAGGCAATGCTCGCGGCAAAGTCCAGCGGCAGGGTTGCCGTGCAGATGCCGAGCGGCAAGCAGAAGTGGTTCAACGAACTGTGCATGGCCACTATCGGCATCGTTGCCGGTGGCGGTCGCGGCGAGAAGCCCTTCGTCAAGGCCGGGAACAAATATCACAAGATGAAGTCGCAGGCCCAGAAGTGGCCCAGGTCATCCGGTCTGAAGATGAACGTCATCGACCACCCGTTCGGTGGCGGTGGTCACCAGCACTGTGGCAGACCAAAGACGGTCGCTCGCGGCACATCTCCGGGACGCAAGGTCGGAAGTATCGCTGCCCGCAGGACTGGCAGGACAAAGAAGTGAGGGGATTGAATGGCAAAGAAAACGCAGAAGCGGCTGCCAAGACGGCGTGAGGAATTCACCTACCGGGGCTACACGATCGAGCAGCTCCAGCAGATGGGAGCAAGCGAGCTTGTCCCCCTCATGCCGGCCAGGGCACGCCGGAAGTTCAACCGCGGGCTTGCACGGGACCATGAGGGCCTCCTTGCGAAGGTGCGGGCAGGCGACGAGGGTATCCGCACTCACCTGCGCGACATGATCATCATGCCCGAGATGATCGGAAAGACGATTGAGATCCACAACGGCAAGGAATTTGTCGCCGTCGAACTCCAGCCGGAGTCGGTATTCCACTACCTCGGTGAGTTTTCGCTCACCAGAAGGAGAGTATCCCACGGCACGGCCGGTATCGGTGCGACCAGGTCCTCCAAGTACGTACCCCTGAAGTGATGGCAATGGCACGAATCGGATATTCAATGCAGATTGAGGGTGAAAACCTCGCCCGCTCCAAGGCGAACGAGGTTTCCGTCTCTCCGAAGCACTCCATTGAGATTGCCCACTTTATCAGGGGCATGAAGGCGGATGCGGCCCTCGAGTACCTCGAGGCCGTCGTCGCGAAGAAGAAGGCGATCCCGTTCAAGCGCTTCAACATGGACGTGGCGCACAAGAAGGGTCTTGTCGGCTGGGATGCCGGCCGGTACCCGGTCAAGGCCTCCGGCGAGTTCATCACCCTGATCAAGGCGGCACAGAAGAACGGCGAGTATGCCGGGCTTGACGCCAGGAAACTCGTCATCATCCATGCCATGGCCAACCGCGGCCGCAGCACGCGTGGTGTCTTCCCCCGTGCAATGGGCAGGGCAACGCCGAAGATGCGCGAGAGCGTCAACATCGAACTGATCCTCAGGGAGGTGGAGTAAGATGGCAATTGAGCGGAAATTCGTCAGTGAAGGTGTCACCCGGGCCCGTATCGAGCAGTTCCTCTCCCGTGAACTGAAGCGCGCCGGCTACGGTGGCATGGACATCGTCCGTACCCCTCTCGGCACGCAGATCACCATCTTCGCCGAGAAGCCGGGTATCGTCATCGGCAAGGGCGGCAAGCTGGTTCGCCAGCTCACCCAGGACCTTGCCACCAACTTCAACATCGAGTCCCCGCAGGTCGAAGTCCAGCAGGTGGCAAACCCGAGCCTGAACGCTCAGATCATGGCCGAACGCCTTGCCACCGCCCTTGAGCGCGGCTGGTACTTCAGGAAGGCCGGGCAGAGCACCATCCGCCGGATCATGGATTCCGGTGCACTTGGCTGCGAGGTCATCCTCGCCGGCAAGCTGACCGGTGCCCGTTCCCGTGTCCAGAAGTTTATCCAGGGCTACATCAAGCACTGCGGTGAACCCTCAGAAACGATCGTCGAGAAGGGCTACGCCATTGCGATCAAGAAACTCGGCATCATCGGTGTCCGGGTCATGATCGTTCCGGGCGACGCCAAGCTCCCCGACAGTTTCGAAGTCCTCGAGCCGAAGGTCGTTCCGAAGGCCGCGGCAGAAGAGGTCGAAGCACTCGCCGATCTCGGCGACGACGTCGATGCAGAACTTGCTGAGTTCTCCGAGGCTCCTGAAGCCGAATTTAAGGAGGAACAGTAATGGCGATCTTCCGGGCACATGAGGTCCACCAGCTCTCCGACGTGGAGCTGGCCGAGCAGCTCTCGAAGCTGCAGCTCGATCTGATGCAGGGCCGCGGCAAGGTCAGTGCGGGCGGCGCCCCGGAAAATCCGGGGCACATCCGCGAGGTGCGGCGGACCATCGCTCGCATCCAGACCGAGCAGAACGCACGGAGGGCCGGTAAACAGGCATGATCACAGCGCAGACCCTCCTCTGGCACGAACTGATCGGGCTTGCAGTCTCTGTGGTGAAGGCCGGGAACCCCGCATATGTCGGGATCTCCGGCCCGATTATGGATGAGACTCGCAATATGCTGGTGATCCTCACCCCGTCGGGAACCAAAAGGGTGGAGAAGAAAGGCTGTGTCTTTCTCTTCACCCTCCCCGGGGGAGTTCGCGCCGAAGTGGACGGGTCTGCCCTCGTGGCACGACCTGAAAAACGGATCAGCATGCGCAACAAGAGATAGAGGATAGAGAATGGCGAGAGATATTGGGTTAAACGTCCCTGTTCCTGAGAAGGAATGCAGCGACGTAAATTGTCCGTTTCACGGCACCCTGCCGGTGCACGGCCAGGTGATCACCGGCAAGGTCGTGAGCGACCGTATGAATGGGACGGTGGTCGTCGGACGTGAGTACCTCCACTATGTGCGGAAGTACAACCGTTACGAGAAGAGGTCCTCCAAGTACCACGCCCACCTGCCCCCGTGCCTCACCCTCGCGGTGGGCGATACGGTAAAGATCGCCGAGTGCAGGCCCCTTTCCAAGACAACCAACTTCGTCGTGGTCGAGGTGATCTAAGATGAAGGCAAAGTTGTCCCGGATCCCGCGCTCGGTCGCAACCGGAACCAAACTCGTCTGTGCCGACAACACCGGTGCACGCGTCGTCGAGATCGTCTCGGTCGACGGCTACCACGGTGTTCGGAGGAGACAGCCGAAGCTCGGTATCGGCGATGTGGCGACTGTTTCGGTCAAGAAGGGCACGCCCGACATGCGGCGCAAACTTCTCAAGGCAGTCGTTATCAGGCAGAGAAAGGAGATGCGCCGGCCAAGCGGTCTGCGTGTCGGATTTGATGACAATGCCGTCGTGATCGTCGACGAACGCGGCGAACCGAAGGGCACCGAGATCAAGGGTCCGGTCGCCCGTGAGGTCGCCGAGCGTTTCCCGAAGATCGGCTCGACGGCAACGATCATCGTGTGAGGTGTTGTGGTATGGTACGGATTGCAAGTAAGCAGCCCAGAAAGCAGCGCAAAGCGCGCTACAACGCACCCTCACACCAGATGAGCATGTTCCTCTCGGCACCCCTTGCCAAGGAACTGCGTGAGGTGTACAAGAAGCGCACCGTCCGCGTCGTCACCGGCGACACGGTGAAGGTGCTCCGCGGCGACCACGCGGGGACCGAAGGTGTCGTTGACAGCGTGCACGCGAAGACTGGAACCCTCCAGGTCCATGGCGTGACGGTCACCAAGACCGATGGGACCGAAGTCCCGCGGCCGGTGAACGCCTCGAATGTCATGGTGACAAAGCTGAACACCAAAGACCCGCGCCGGGTGGCGAAGCTGGAGGAGAGGAAGTAAATGTCATATCACCTGAAGAGACTGACAGCGCCGACGTCCTGGCAGATCGCAAAGAAAGAGGAGACGTTCATCACCAAGACCTGTCCGGGCCCGCACCGTTCCGGTGCTCTCCCGGTCGCCGTCTGGCTCCGTGACAAGATGGGGCTTGCCGGCAACATGAAGGAGGTCAAGCGGATCCTCGGCCAGCGCCAGATCATCGTCAATGGCAAGGCAGTCACCAACCCGAAGATCGGCCTCGGGATCTTTGATATCATCTCCATCCCGAAGATGGACAAGCACTACCGGATCCTGATGAACAAGGCCGGCCGCCTGGTCTCGATTGAGATCGACGCCGAAGCCGCAAAGACCCGGCTCTGCAAGATCGCGGACAAGACCACCGTCAAGGGTGGAAAGGTCCAGCTGAACCTCCTGTACGGTGCAAATGTCCTTGCCGACAACACCTACAAGCCGAAGGACTCGATCGTCCTCGCCCTCGAGGGCGAAGAGCGCTTCACGATCGTCGACCACTACCCCTTCGCCGTCGGCAACATGGCGATGGTCATCGGCGGTCAGCACTCCGGCAGGATCGGCAAGATCACCGAGATCCGGGTCTCCCCGGGCAGCACGCCGAATCGCATCGCCCTTGAGGACGAGAATGCGGTCGCGTTCGAGACGATCGAAGAGAACGTCTTCATGATCGGTCGCGAGGCCTCTGCAGTTGCTGAATGGGGGATTGAGGCCTGATGACGAACCCGATGCAGGAACTTCACATCGCCAAGGTTGTCGTCCACATGGGCGTCGGCGAAAGTGGCGACCGGCTCGTCAAGGGCGAGACCATCCTCCAGGAGATCACCGGCGGAAAGCCGGTCCGCTCCATTGCGAAGATGACCCAGCCGGCTTTCGGAGTCAGGAAGGGCGCACCGATCGGCACGAAGGTGACCCTGAGAGGCAAGAAGGCTTTTGACTTCGTCGAGACCGCTTTCGCGATCCTCGAGAAGAAGATCGCGGGCCGCGCCTTCGACAAGGGGGGCAACTTCTCCTTTGGTATCGAAGAGCACACCGATTTCCCGGGCCAGTCCTATGACCCGCAGATCGGCATCTATGGCATGGACGTCAATGTCGTCCTTGAGAAGCCCGGTGTCCGGATCGCCCGCAGGCGCGTCGCATCGCGTAAGCTCCCCTCAGGCCAGCGTGTCTCCCGTGAAGAGGCGATGACCTTTGTGCAGGAGCGCTACGGAATGGAGGTGCAGTGATGGCAGACGAGGCAAGTAAGAAGAAATTAGGACACGGCGCAAACAAGTGCCAGATATGTGGCCGGAAGCAGGGCCTTGTCAGCAGGTACAACATCATGTTCTGCCGGCAGTGCTTCCGTGAGTGGGCGTCGAAGATGGGCTTTAAGAAGATGAACTGAGGTGGAAAAATGGCACGATTGAATTCGATAGCAGATACGATGAGCGCCATCAAGAACGCCAGCGACGGCGGCAAGTCCTCAGTCATCGTCGAGCCCGCAAGCAAACTTGTCGGCGCCATGCTCGGGATCATGCAGGAATCCGGCTACATCGGCGAGTTTGAGTACGTCGAGGACGGCCGCGGCGGCCAGTTCAGGATCGGACTGGTCGGCAGGATCAACAAGTGTGGTGCGGTCACCCCCCGCTTCTCCACGGCCCTTGAGGAAATGGAAAAGTGGGAAAACCGGTATCTCCCGGCAAAGGGCTTTGGCATCCTGATCATGTCGACCTCCAGCGGCGTCATGTCACACGAGCAGGCCCGTCGCGCCGGTATCGGCGGTGAACTTCTGGGGTTCGTGTACTGAGGGATGACGATGGTTGTTGAGAGAAGAGTAACAATCCCGGACGGGGTTACGGCAACGCTTGCCGGGACTATCTTCACCGTGAAGGGTGCGAAGGGCGAGCTTGTGCGCGACCTCCGCTATCCGGGTGTCACCGTCGTCATCATGGACGGCGAGGTTGTCATCTCCACCGAATCGAGCCGGAAGCGGATCATTGCCATGGTCGGGACCCACGCTGCGCATGTCCAGAACATGTTCGACGGGGTCATCAACGGCTATGAGTACAGGATGAAAGTGGTCTACGCCCACTTCCCTATCCAGATCAAGCTCAAGGGCGATATCGTCGAGGTCAACAACTTCCTTGGCGAGAAGCAGGCGAGATATGCAAAGATCCTCCCGGGCGTGTCTGTCAAGGTCGGAAACGACGAACTGACCCTCACCGGGATCGACAAGGACGTCGTCGGATCGACTGCAGCGATGATCGAGCGGGCGACCAAGGTCCGCAACCGTGACTCGCGGGTCTTCCAGGACGGAATATACATTGTGCAGAAGGCGTGATGGAGATGGTGGACGATAAGAATCGGCTAATTCGTGTTCGCTCCCAGAGAAAGGGGTGCACGTTCCAGCGCCAGTGCCTTCACGCTAAAGCGAAGCTGAAGGACTCCTGGAGGAGACCCCGCGGCCTCACCAGCAAGCAGCGGAGGCAGTATAAGGCGAAGGGCGCACAGCCCCAGGCGGGTTACAACGCACCGCTCGCCGTGCGGTATATGCACCCGAGCGGCTACTATGAAGTGCTCGCCTACACCCCTGCCGACCTCGAGGGTGTCGAACCCGAATTCGAGGCAGTGAGGATCGCCGGCAGTGTCGGAATGAAGAAGCGCGCAGTTATCCAGCAGAAGGCCATGGAAGCCGGTATCAAGGTTCTCAATGCGAAGGACCTGACTCCGGCGGCGGCAGAAGCGGATGCAGGTGAAGAGGAGGAGGCGAAGGCAGATGAGTGACCTTTCGACGCAGAAGCGGATCGCCGCCGCTGTCCTGAAGTGCGGTGTCAACCGTGTCTGGTTCGACCCGGCCCGCCTCACCGACATCGAGGGTGCGATCTCCCGCGAGGAGATCAGAAAACTCGCTGAAGAAGGCGTTGTCAAGGCGGCAACCGTCAAGGGCAACAGCCGCGGTCGGGTCCGTGCACGGACGGCAAACCGTTCGTACGGCCACCAGAAGGGCTACGGCAACAGGAAGGGCACGGCAGGCGCACGCACACCCTCCAAGAGACAGTGGATCCAGAGAATTCGGGCGATCAGGTCGTCGCTCCGCGAGATGCGGGAAGACGGCACTGTTGACCGCCACACCTACCGGAGACTGTACCGGCGGGCAGCAGGCGGCCAGTTCAGGAGCCGGGCGCACCTGAAGACCCATGTTGAAATGATGAAAGGGAGGATAGAATAAAATGGCGACCGGAGCACGATACTTTGTTCCGTTCCGAAGGAGAAAGGAGGGCCGGACCGACTACTACGCGCGGCTGAAGCTCCTCCTCTCCGACACCCCCCGTATGGTCGTCCGCAAGACCAACCGCCAGGTCATCATTCAGCTCGTCGTTCCTGAAGTTGAGGGTGACCGGACGCTTGTGTCGGCATACTCCAAGGAACTTGTCGAACTGGGGTACCAGGGCTCGACTTCGAGCACCCCGGCAGCATACCTGACCGGGATGCTCTTTGCGAGGAAGGCTCTTGCAGCCGGCTACGACGAGGCAGTCCTGGATATCGGGCTTGCACGGGCACAGAAGGGGGCCCGCGTCTTTGCCGCACTGAAGGGTGCGGTCGAGGCCGGACTTGAAGTGCCGCACGGCGAGACGATTCTCCCCGACGACGAGCGGACCAGCGGTGCGGTCATCGCAGCATACGCTCCTGAAAAGTCCGGGAATCTTGTAGAGAATGTTGAAGAAGTGGCGAAGGCCATCATGAAGGAGCTGGAGTGACATGGCGTACGAAGAGGCACCCTGGGTTCCGTTGACCGGCCTCGGCCAGGCGGTCGCCGCCGGCGAGATCGCAAGCATCGATGAGGTGCTTGAGAGTGGCAAGCCCATCCGCGAGCACCAGATCGTGGATACGTTCCTGCCTGATCTTGAGGACGAGGTCATCGACATTTCCATGGTTCAGAGGATGACCGACTCAGGGCGGCGTGTCAAGTTCAGGGCCGTGGTCATCGTCGGGAACCACAATGGATACATCGGCTTCGGGCAGGCAAAGGACGCCCAGGTCGGCAATGCGATCCGGAAGGCAATTGATAACGCAAAGACCAATATCATCAAGGTCCGCCGCGGGTGCGGGAGCTGGGAGTGCGGCTGCAACACCGCCCACTCCATCCCGATGCAGGTTCATGGTAAGGCGGGCAGTGTCCGCGTTACTCTGATGCCGGCACCGCAGGGTATCGGCCTTGTGACCGGTGAAGTCGGCAAGAAGGTCCTTGGCCTTGCAGGCGTGAAGGATGTCTGGGCGTCCACGAGTGGCAACACCCGGACGACCATCAACTATGCAAAGGCGACCTTCCACGCGCTGAAAGCCACCACCATGATCAGGTCCGGAGGTTCGGAGTAATGTTCGCAGTTGTGCAGGTCCGCGGCGTGGTCAACACCCGTTGGGATATCAAGGACACTCTCAAGATGCTCCGTCTCCACCACATCAACCACTGCGTCTTCGTCCCTGACACCCCGGCATACCTCGGTATGATCCGGAAAGTCAAGGACTATGTCGCATATGGTGGGGTGGACGGGAAGACCGTTTCAACGGTTCTCTCGACCCGCGGACGCCTGACCGGGAACGTGAAGCTCACCGACGAGTATGTCAGGGAGCACTCGACGTTTGCCGGTATCGAAGATTTCGCGGCTGCCCTCTGCCGGGGCGAGGCAACGGTGCAGGACATCCCGGAGTTGAAGCCGGTCCTCCGTCTCCACCCCCCGAGAAAGGGTTTCAAGACGATCAAGCGCACCTTCCAGCAGGGCGGTGCGCTCGGAAACTACGGTGAGGAGATCAACGACCTCCTCTACAGGATGAGGTGAATGCGATGCCCACGAACACACGCTCAAAGTTCCGCGGGTCCAGGACCTGCGGTGGCGGCACGCACAAGAATCGCCGTGGTGCAGGTAACCGCGGTGGCAGGGGACGGGCAGGACACAGGGACCACCGCTGGAGCCACTTCCTCCTTGCGGGTCAGGTTCACAACGGCAAGAACGGCTTTGTGAACCAGATTCGGGAGGACGTCGAGGTGCTGGACATCGGGGAGATCGACCAGGTGGCCGATTTCCTTGTCCAGGCCGGCCTTGCCGAGCAGGAGGGCGATCTTATTGCGATCGACCTCTGCGACCTCGGTGTCGAGAAGGTGCTCGGCGGCGGTCAGGTAACCCATGCCCTGAAACTGACGGCACTGGCGTTTTCCGCACAGGCAAAAGAAAAGATTGAGGCGGCTGGCGGTCAGGCTCTGACCGAGTGAGCCCCTCATTTTTTGGTGGAACCATGGGGAATCTGCTGGATAGAATGGAGCCTTTGCTCGCGGCAATGCCTGCGGTGAAGTCTCC